>CAJXGP010000001.1 GCA_913053915.1 uncultured Ignavibacteriales bacterium
CTTTTTGGTGAAATCTCTTACTTGTGGCATTTGTGCAATATCAAAATTAAGATGCGGATTTTTCTTTTTCATTTCAGAAAGTTCACTTGCAAAACCAAAATAAATCGCCAAATCTCCAGCAATAAACATGTCACGAGACATTGGTAGTGAGCCATTCCATGAATAACTCGTTTTTGATGGATTTGAAAATTCTGTATAAAATCTTACGGCTGCATCAGTTGGTGGTGTATCAAAATTAAGTTGCTCAGAAAGAATCACTTTATATCCACTTTCGGCTAAAGTATCTTTTTTAATAATCGAATTGCCAGCTTGTAGAATAAGAAGAGATAAAAGATCTTTTGCATTCGATATATTTCTAAATGCTCCAAATGCCACTGCACTGCGTACTATATTAGTATCTGCTCCACGAACAGTCAGTAGAGGAGAAATACTATAAAACTCATCCCAAAAAGACGGCGGTGAACTAATACCAGATGAAGAAAATATATCGCGATTCCAATACATCACCATTGGGTCGATAATAAAAGGGAAACCTAATATACCATCTGTACTCAAATAAAGTTCTCCTTCTTCAATAAAGAGATCTTTGAAACCACGTTCTGATATAGATTCATATGTAATAGCATATATCTTATCAGAATACCTTAGGATAAGATCTTGCGGTAAAAGAATGACGTCAGGACCAATACCACTTGCAAGAGCCTCTACTAAATTTCTGTCAAAAGTTTTATTTTCTTTTTCGACATAGGTAATCTTAACAGGTGCATCGTTACCATAAATATCATTTATATTTTTTATAACAACTTGTTCTGGTAACGTGCCCCACACAGTCACCTCTCCTAAAGATCCTGCCTCACCTCCCCTACCTCCTTTAGCGGAAAATAAAATCACAGCAAATATAATAAAAAAACCAAACACGATAAGAAGTATTATTTGAAATGTATTTGTTTGTGTTGCACTTGGTATTCTTGATACTTCTTCTGATGTTCTTTCATATAATCCTGTTCCAGTAAATGCACTTGTTGGTCTTATAGGTAAGTCTAATGTTTGAGATGTCGGATTTTTTGTTATTGATGGTGTTTTTCTTTTTATTAATCCTTCAAATGCACTTGCTAATTGTTTATTTGAATATAATTGTTTTAAATATTGTTCTGAATTTTTCTTTCCCCTTCCTCTAAATCCTTTTGTTTCTATTATTGAAGAATCTATTATTGTTATATCTGGTTTTCCTTCTTCAATAAATATTCTTGATTTAGATACTATTGGTTTCCTTCTTAATGGAATAGTTTGTCCTTGAATATTTGTGTTTCTAAATTCTTTAAATTGTTTTGAGTTATAAATATCCATTCCATTTCCTTTTCCAATAAGTTTAGATATTTCTTTATTCCCTAAATCTTCTGATATACTTAGACCTGTAAATTGTTTTGTTATCTTCCCTTGATTTTTTATATTTTGATATAAATTACCTTCATTGGTTACTAATGCTTTTTCTTCTACTCCTACATATTTAAATATTTCATTTCCTAATTTTGTATTTCCTACATTAAATATTTCCTCATTGATAAATCTTACTTCTGGTTTTTTATTTATTGATTTAATTCCTTGTGTTTCAATATTTAAATATTTAGTTTTTTCAACTCCTGTTATTTTAATTATTGGTTTTTTATTTTCAGTTGTTACAATTTTATATTTACCTTTAAATCTTGATTGTTCTACCTTTGGTCTTTTTAATCTTAATATTTCTTTTGCTTGTACTTCATTAAATCCTTCTTTTTGTAATAATTTTAATGATTTTTCTCTTTCATATGGTTTAAACAAATATAAATCTCTTAATGGTGAATTTATTGTTGTCTTACTTCCAGATGTGCTTTTTTGTGATATAAATTCTATTTTACCTGTATCAGTAATAATTTTTTCACCTTTATTATTTGTAGTTATTGTTCTTTGTATTGGTTTAGATGAAAAACCAAATGGTTCTATATCTTTAATTTGAGGATTTAATTCATCTATCTTTATAACTAAATTTGTTCCTTTTGTTGTTTGCCAAGCACCTATTATTTTTTTTCCTACTTTTAATGTCTTTAATGTAGCTCCTCCAACCATAAAAGTTGCTTCAAGTGGATATGTTTCTATATAATCAATACTTCCTTTTTTTATTCCTTCTTTATAAATTAATTCTCCTGCTTTTGCTGTTGATTCACCATAAAATATATATTCCCCAATAACAGGAATAAAATATCTTGAATAAGTTGTTGCACCTCCAAAATTTTCAAATTGTGATAATGTTCCAATTTTTATATTTTTTTCTGGTGTTGTTCCTTTTACTTCTTTAAAAATTATTGGTTTTCCTGTTAGTAAATCATATTGTATTGTTCCAAATTGTTGTTCATAATACTTTGTATTTTTTTCTTTTATTTTTATTTGAAATAATCCTTTATCTGTTAATCCTTCTTTTTTTCCAATTTCTCTTGCTTTTAATTTTGCCCTTTCATAAATAGCACTACTTATTAATCCTGTTCTTGTTTTTGTATCAAGATTAGATATTGGTGTAAAATATTTTCTTTTACCAAATCCAACTCCAACTTCTTGTGGTTGTATATTATAAACTATGTTTCCTTTGTTATCTAATTGTGATGTTATTTTTCCACCAATTTTATTTATATTACTTAATCTTTTTTGTAATTCGGTATTATTTAATTTATTTAAATCACTTGTTAATCTTTTAAATTCCTCTCCTTTATTCATAATACTTGATACTGATTCAGATAAAAAATTTCCCCTATAATTTGCTTGGTCTATATTTACTTTCTCTTGATATGTTGGTATTCTTTCATATCCTGTTGCTTGTCCTGATGGTTCAGAAGCAGAAATGAATGAATTTAATTTTGGGACATAGATTTCATTCCTCAAATCTTTTTGTAAAGTATTCTTATAAAGATTACTAACATTACTAATAAAATTGTTAGACTTATTATTATTGAATTTATAATTATCCATGCCGTTAGATGTGCTAATTGAATTATTATATAATAAATTATTTCTTCTATCATTTAAATTTTTTTTTATTTGTAAAACTGCATTTCCTGTAATGCCCCTGAGTCCTACTGATTTATTTATTGTTATGCTTGAATTTGGAATTGACTTTGATGAAACTAAATCAAATACTTTCAAATTTCTATCATTCCTATTTTTTCTTATTTCTGCATTTACAATTCCAGAAGTATCTATATTTCCTTGTTTAGGTAATGTATAAATAAACACACCTTTATTTATAGATACTATATTTTTATTATCATTTATCACTGATTGCAATTTATCAATCTTATTAAGATACCTTTCTTTTGCTTGTTGTCCTTCAGCCCATAGTTCTTTTAGATATTTATATTCAGGTGTTCCCTTTGCAGCAGAAGGACTCACCGTTCCATTATAGTATAAATCTATTGCACTTTGCATTGCTCTTTTTTCATTAAGTATATTTGCTTGTTGTTGTTGAACTGATTTAATTTTCTGTTCATAAGCAGAAATATCTTCTCCAGATTGATTTAATTTTGCAGAAAAGGATTTTAATTGAAGTTCTCTTTGTCCTATATCTTTTTTTACCTTTTCAATTTGTTGTCTTTGTAATCTATTTGATAATGAATTTTTAATACTTCTTAATTCTCTTTGTGTATTTTGTGGGAGTGCTTGTCTTGTTTTATTTAATCTTTGTTCAACTTCAACAATCTTTTTCCTTCTATCTTCAATTTGTTGTCTTGATTTGATTACACTTTGTTGTGCTTCTGCTACACTTACCATTTTTTAAAAATCTCCATATCAAGGTATTTATTTTTATCAATCTTTTTTAACATCTTTTTAGTTAGTTTTTTTCTTGGTAAAGAAAAGTTTAATTGATTGTTTGCTTTATTTTTAATTACAATGACTTTCAGTTTCATATATTTATTACATGTAGAAGTAGTTTAAAAATAGGGGGGTTGAATTATCTATATTCCAATCCATACTTTAATCTTAATAATTCAAGTATTTTCCTATAATTTTTTGGGGAGTTCCATATAAATTTATCTATTCTCATATATGTTGATTCATCTCTTACAACTAACTCAAAGGTAAATCCTAATGATTTTCTATTTTTCCAATTAACCTTTAATCTTTTATTTCCATTTGAATAATTTTTCTTATACTTATTTATTTTTTTTGGATAACTTAATAGTTCATATTCCTTTTCTTCTATTGCCATTATCCTCCAATTAGACTTGGGAAAAATGCTTTAATTAAAAAATAACCTCCTCCAACTAAAAGTGCTATGTATAACCAACTAATCCCCCCTCCTTTTTTCTTATCTTTTATTATATCCTTTTTCATTTTTAGTTTAATCATATCCTGCCCATAGACCTCATTGATATGTCCTTCCTTTGCTAAGATATTTGTTGGATTTAATTTATCATACCTTTGCCAAAGTATAGGATACTTTCCTTCCCAGAAAAATAATTCATTTCCATTTGTAACATGGTAATTATTATCTTTTGTCTGATATGTTCCCCCATCTAATTTTACTTTCTCTCCACTAATTGTTCTATTTTCATTTATAAATAAAACTCCTGCATATCCCTTTTTCATTTTCTTCCCTTTCACTCTTGCTTTTCTTGGTAATCTTAATTTCTTTATTTTGTTTTTACCATTTTTGAGTGTTGAATATATTTCATCAATCTTTTCATTCAATGTTGGTTCTTGTGTTTTTATTTCTTCCATTATTCTTCTTCCTCCTTACTTCCAAAAAATCCTGTTCTTTTTTTCTTTTTTGGTTTATCTAAAAATTCTTTCTTTGTTGTTATTCTTGATTTAATTAAGAATCCTTCTTTACTTAGTGATGTTGATAATATATTTTCTGCTTGTTGTCTAAAATCAATAGCAAAACTTTTCATTGATGGAATTAAATCACAATCATTAGCAAGTTCAAATAATGTTCTTACAGGAAGTTGTGGTATTCCAAGTTCTTCTTCTGTAAGATTTCCTACTTTTGTTGTTGTATCAGTTCTTACTATCTCAAGGAAAAAATTATCAATACCTTTTTCTTCTATTCCTGCCTTTCTTAAAAATTCTTCTAATTCTCCCCTTTGAGCCATTTGCCCTATTTGATTTGCTTCTTGGTTATCCATTGTTTTTCATTTTTAAAATCATTTCTCTTATTTCAATAATTACATCATTTATTGATTTGTGTGTTACTTTTGAGTAAGCCCATATTCCAAAACCAACTATTACTGCAAGTTGAATAATCATATCTATAAATGTCATTTTTCATATTATTTTTTCTGCACGAAATCCATTTCTTTGTTTGAATAGTGGATTATATCCCATTTGTTTCATTTCTTCAATTAGCCAATTTGTTTTTTCTGTTTCTGTCTTAAAACTTTTTATTTTATTAACAAATCTTTTAATTGCTTTTTGTTTCCATTCTTCATCATCTTTTAAATCTGGGTGTTCTTTAATTACCCCTTGCTTGTTTAAGTTTAATCCTTCAATAGGAGATACGGTATTTGTTTGAGGGTCTATAAATAAAACAGTATCTCCTATTACCCTTATCATCATTCTATCACTTCCTTTTTGGAATGTTGATTGAATCGTCATCTTATGCAATCTTTTTTATTCTTTCTGTTATTTCCCTTGAATTTTTCAGAATTTCAGTAAGTGCTTCATCTCTTGTTATAATATCATATTCTTTTTCATCATTTCCCTGAGCAACTCTTGTTTGAACTTGTGGTAATTCTGAAACAACAATGAAATCTTTTTCTTCTTTTTTATCTTCTACCATTTTTTACCTCCTTTTTTATATTTAATAATATTCTCTTTTTCTTATTTATGAATAATAAATATAATATTGATTCAAAAAAATAGGCTAATATAAAAATCCAATAAAGATTTATTACTATTACAACTATAACTTTTAAACTATGTAATATATTTACATTAAAGGCATACTTCACAGCTAATCCAAATATTGCTAATCCAAATATAATTTGTAGTGGAAAAATTAACCAACTTAAACCAAATCCTTGTGGTTCAATTAATTTATCATATGCTACCTTTTCTTGTAGGCTTAATTTATTATATTTTTTTTCTATTTCATTCATCTTTATTTTCCTCTCTATGTTTTAATGTGTGCATTAAAAATTTATAATTTAAATCTTTTTGTGATAGTCCATAAATTGTTTCTTTACATATTTTACATCTTTTTTTCTTTGGTTCTTCCATAATATCTTATCATATCATATTAGGTTTATAAATAGGGGGGGTTAAAAATATGTTATCTTATATATTGCCTCAAATCCAATTCCCAATCCTATTGCTATTGTAATATAAGCAATTCCCTGTGTTAAATTATTTTTATATAAATCAATTCCATTAAAAGAGATAAATATTCCTAAAATTAATAATCCAAAACACCCAATTAATCCAACCCATTCATTTCTTATTTTTAATCCATAAAAAGTTAATCCAAAGAATAATAAAAATGCGATAACAAAGAATCCAATATTACCACCTCTAATTTCAAACACATAATTCCATATTGTGTTTGTTCCATTTATATCACCAACCCCCATTATTTTATATGTTCCAATTTGAATTGTATGTTTTCCACTTAATGAATAATTAAATAATACCCCACTCTTATTCATATTAACATTTGAAATTAGTATCTGTCCATCTGGTGAAATTATTGATGTAATATTTATTGATGAACAATTTGCACAGGTTTGAAATAAATTAATTTGTTTTCCCTGAATATATGCCCCATAATTTACACTATCATATCCAAAACCTGCTGAAATAAAATTTAAATTAAAAAATAAAAGAAATAGAAGAAATGAAATAAAGAAAACAGATTTGTTATTAATAACTCCTTTATTTTCTTTATTTCTTTTCATTATTTTTGTCTCCTCATGCAAGACCTGCCTGTCTGAAACTTACTGAAACTAATGTAATTGCCACTGCTAAAAGTGAAATTACATAGAATGTAGTAATAAGACCTAACAAAGTATTGTCTGTTGAACTAAAATTGGAGTTTGATTGTGCAGCTGCAACTTGGTTAGCTATGGTTGGAGCTAAGTTTATACCAATTACAATAACAATAAATCCCCAAAGAATATTTTGTAACATTTGTTTTTATTAATTTTTTCTACCCTCCTGAACAATATGCTTTAAGCATATTTCATTTAATTCTTTTTACTTTATAAATAGGGGGGTTGATAAAATCAAGGCACACCCCCTCTTTTTAAACTATAAAATACTAATTAATTTAAATGGAAGAAAAAAAGATAAGTAAATTTAGTTCTGGATTAAATATCATAACAAGACTTGATTTTTTATGGAAAAATTGTCAAGAATTAAAGAGGAGAGGAAACTATATGGGTTGGAATGATGAGCTTGATACTATATGGCTTGAATTAGCAAGAGATTTAGAAATAGATAAATTTAATGATTCAAAAAAACAAGATGGAAGTAAAATTTATGGTGTAAAAAGTGAATTTAATAAATTTGATATTAAATTAATTGAACAATTACCTTTTAATGATTCTTTTATTGGTTTTAAAAGTCCTGAAAAAAATATTATGATTAAAAGAAATAAACAATATAAAATTTTAATGGATAAACAACTTTTTTTAGCAAGACTTGAAAATTCACTTAATAAAGGAACAAGTTGGGAAGAGGAAGATGATGATTTCTAATACTGAATTTAGAAAACAAGGTTCTACAAAGAATGTTGTTACAATAATTAATCCTAAAACAAAAAAAGAAGTTAGCTTTTTTATTGAACCTTGGATAAAAAATAGATTTGATAAAAAAATTATTCCTGATTTGGAGGAAAAAAATAAAGATTGTGTCATTGTAATTGATGGAAAGGAAGGTTCTGGAAAATCTACTCTTGGTTTGCAGTGGTGTAAGTATATTGACCCCTCTTTTAATTTAAGTAGGGTTGTTTTTAGCCCAGAAGAATTTAGAGAAGCTATCTACAAAGCAAAAAAGGGTCAATCAGTTATGTTTGATGAGGCATTTACAGGTTTTTCCTCTCGTTCAGCACTTTCTGGTGTAAATCGGACTTTAAATTCACTAATGATGCAGATAAGACAGAAAAATTTATTTGTTGTCATTATTTTACCTACATTTTTTCTACTTGATAAATACATTTCACTATTTAGAGCAAGGGTTTTGGTTCATGTTTATGAGAATAGTGGTAGGAGAGGTTTCTTTAGGGTTTATTCAAGCAATAAAAAGAGGTTATTGATAATGGATAAGAAGGCAAGGACATATTCTTATGGTATTAGGACAAAAAAGAAGGGAAGGTTCTATGGTGTGTTTGCTTTATGTGATTGTGAAGATGAAAAAACTTATATTGATAACAAATTAAAGGCACTTGAGATGACAGAGAAGAATCCTATTAGTTCATCTGGTGTTAAGTATCGTGAACAGAGGGATTTAATTTTATATATTCTTAGAAAGGAAACTAAAATGTCTTATAGACAGATGGAAACAATGCTTAATGGCTTTGATTTTGATATAAGTTATAGACAAATAGCAAGTATATGTGTTAAGTTTGGTGATAAGATGAAAGAAGTTGATATAATTGATGAAAAGAAGCAAGAAAGTAGTGTTTAGTTCTGTTTTTAGTTGATTTTATGTATTAAATAAGTTATATTGTGCTTTAATGGGCTATTTTATGCTTAAATAGGGTTATATGTGCTTAATCAAGGCATTTAGTGTGTATTTTGGGTATTTTTGTTGTGAATTTGTTTGATTTGATGATGTGAAGTTAAAAATCAAGGCATTTGTGTCAAATAAGGTCTTTTTCCTCGTAAAACAGAGTAAATGTGTGATGTGAAGAGTGAATAAATAGCTTAATTATAGTGTTTAATAGATAATTGTCGACCCCTTCCATAAGGAGAAGGTTATTTAAGGCATTTAGTCCCCTCAAGGCAGATTAAGGCACAACAAGGCATGACATGGTGTGTATAACTGCTGTTTTTGGTAGCTTGATTTAGTTTTATTTTTTAAGATTTTTTGAATCAAAAAATAAAAATTTTCAAAGTTGAATATATAAGTAAGGAAATCAAAAAAATAAAACTCCTGCAATTAAAAATATAAAATAGATGTTCATAAAACAATACCAAAAAACTAAAAGTAAAAACCCCTAATAGATAAGCATTCATAAATTAGTTAATTAATGAACAGGGATAAAATTTATTTTTTACCTTATTATATATAGCATTTTTTAATAGGGAATAATTATAAATCATTTATACACTACACTACACATATATTTATAAACCCTTTATTCTTAATTATATCAGAATGGAAAACAAAATAAAGAGCTACATAAAAAAACTTTTCAATAAGCGATATATGGATATTGCAGTTGTTAGGAAATTAAATAAAAAGGGAATTGGAGTTTATTTTTAACTCCCCTTATAATCAAAATGAAAATAAATAAACAAAGAGTCCAAAAAATACTAAACAGCATTCAGAATATTAATAAAAAAGAAATCTCAAATAAAGAAGGAAGTATTAATTTTGATAAATTAAAAGAAAATTCTGAAATAAAAAGAGTAGTAAAAGAATTAAAAAATATAGGAGTTACAAAAGATTATTTATCAGAACACTTTTTTATTGCAAGTAAAATAATTGGATTCTTATTTAAAAATAAATTAAAGGAGGTTAAAAAAAATGGATGAATATATAAAAAATCAAATAGAAAAAATTTTAAATTCTGAAGGAATTGTAAAAATAAAAATAATATCAGAAAATCAAGAAACCAAATGGATGAATATATCAAAAAACAAACTTGAAGAAATTTATAATCTATTTTCAAAAAATAAATTACAGGAGGTTAAAAAAAATGGAAAGTATGATTATTAAATCTAATGAAATAAATAAAGCAAATGGTTTTAATATGTCCCCAGAATTTCACATGAAAAAAAGAAAAGAAGAAATAAAGGAAATATTAAACAAAATTGTAAATGTTAAAAATATGACAGGAAATAATGGAAGGGGGATTCTAAATCAATTTCTTATAAGGGGAAATAATTTTACTTTATTTCAGAGTTATAATTCACCTATCGCTTTAAAAATTGATGGAAAAGTTTATATTTTTAAAGATTGGGATTATTCAACAACAACAAGCAAATATAGGAATATCTTTTTATATGAAACAAAAAAAGAAACTTTAAAAAAACTTAAAAGTGGAAAATATATTGCTGTTGATTTTGAAATATAAAAATGAAAATAGTAAAAAGGGGGCAACATATAGGAAAAATTACAATAGGAGAAATGGAAAGTTTAATTCAGGAAGCATATAAAGAAGGTTGGGAAAGTGATAATAAATTATATGAATCTATTGGTTTTTGTTGGTAATTATTTTATTTTAATTTTCTTTTTTTTACTTTTTGGTGAGAGGTTGAAAAAATAAGAGGGCTTAAAATAAGTTGCATCTTTATTTTTATTCTTTAGTTTTATTCTCACCAAACACAAGGGGGAACTTTCCCCCTTTTTTTTCTATTGGAAACGAAGGGGTCTATTACTATTTTATTATAATATATTAGTAATATTTTTTAGTGATTCTTAATAAATGCCTTGTTATTCTTGTTTTCATATATGGTTATATATGACTCTAATAAAATTCTTGTTTTTCTTGTTTTCATATATGGTTATATATGACAATATATAATTTTTTATTTTAATTATGTCTTAATGCCTTGATTTTATCAACCCCCCTATTTTTAAATATAAATGCCTTGTATGTTTTATGACTCTTGATGGAAAAAATGTTTTTGAATATAACCCTGCAAGAGTTGTAAAACCTGCTGACCACCAGACAGGAAAAGAACCTAAAAAAAGAATAAGTGGAAAAGTGCCTTTACAAGCAGGAAAAAGAATAAGTAAAAATGGAAAAGTGTATTATGAATATCGTAGAAATCGTAGTGCCTTGAATGGTAGGTTAAAATGAATAATCCTTTTTTAAATAATAAGCAAAAAGCAAAATCTTTAACTCATAGGGATACACAAACAGGAAAGAGTGATTTAAAGAGAGATAAATCAAGGAAAGCAATGCCTTCTGGAAAGAGAATGAGCAAGAATGGAAAAATATATTATGAAGGTAGGAAGAATAGAAGTGATATAAAAAATAATATATAATCAAATGCCTTGATTTAGATTAATAGATAAATAATTATAATTAAAATAAATAATAGAAGCACTAAGTCCAAAATGATTTCATCTTTATTTGTTCTTAATGCCTCCTTTAAATTCACTAACCAATAATACATTATTCTTTACAGCAATCTTTTTCTTCTTTTGTTTCAGTTTCCTCTTCTTTTGTTTCAGTTTCTTCTTCACTCATTTGTTTTACCTCCTTTAATTTATTTGAATATGACTTCCAATTTTCCATTTATTGGTTTTTGTTTAAAATAAAATTTAGCATACCAAATATATTCATTTAACTTTCTTTTCTTTCTTTTACTATTTTTTATTTTACTATATTTATAATGTTTAAAATTAAATTCCCTTATCTCAAAGAATTTAAGATATTTTGAAAAATCTTCTGTTGCTTTATAATCTAAAATTATATTATTAAAGATTGGAATTTCACAATAAAGGTTATTGTCATTATCTCTTTTAATATCCTTTGGTAAAAATTTCTTAAATTTTTTAGTTGATATGAGGGCTTGATATTTAGGGTATAAACTATCCCATCTTTTTTTAAAAACAAAATAATTTATGAAAGGGAAAATAAAAATTAGTATAAATAATATTGAGGATTTAAAATTAAAAACATTTGAAAACATCTCAATATTTGTATCAATTTTATCTTTACATAAATTATTTCTTATATATGAATAATTATCTTTCATTAATCCTTGATTTTCTATTGCACATTTAGAAAAGGATTCTAATTTTGTTTGTGAATAGTTTGAATATGTAATTTGTCCATATATTAAAGAATATGTTAAATAAATTAATATAATAATTAGCATACTTCCAAAAATCACAGGTGAGAACATATCTCCTGAATATTGATTTTTCTTATCAGGGTAACTAAAATTTACTTTAGGTTTTATACCTGAGTAATCTATTTTTATTCTTGCATTTTTAGAGTTCCCACCATTGAATTTGTCTACCATTTGTTAATTTTTTGTTTTAGTAAATCTCAACTATTGGGTCGCCGTATGTTGTAACAGATTTTGGTTTTATCTTTTCTTCCATGTTATCAACTTCTTTCCTTATTGTTTCTATTGATTTACTTATTTTTTTATCTTTCATTTTTTAACCTCCTTTAATTTATTTAAATTAATTCTATTTACTTTATTACTTCTTTCTAATTGTATCTTTCTAAATTCTTCATCTTCATTATATTTTTTATAGTGGTATTTTCTTTGATATTCTCTCCTCTCTTTGAAAAGTTTTTTCTTTTGTTCTTTACTCATCTCATTATATCTTTTGTTATTATAAATTCTTAGTTTCATTCTAAATTCTTCGCTTATATGATATTGGATTGTCTGGAAGCAAACATTATATTTTTTACATAGAAATCTAATTGTCTTTCCTTCCTTTCTTAATTTTCTTATTTCTTCAATTTGTTCTTGATTTAATCTTTTCATTTTTTACCTCTTACAATTAATGTTTCTCCCCACGAAGCAGGAATATTTTTTAAAATTAATTTACCTTTTGTTATTATTCCATTTGAGGTTATTACTTCAATTTTAAAACCTAACTTTTCTAATAATTCAGTTATATTTCTTTTATTAAAATCAACAATATGGTGAGCATAACTATCATCATCAGAAGGCATTGCACATCCTGTCGGCAATTTTCCTCTTAACATATTTAATCTATTTATAAGTGAACAAGTATTTGGAACAGATAAAATCAATGTTCCCTTTGGTTTTAAAATTCTATAAAATTCTTTGACAACCTTGTAAGGATTTATTGTGTGTTCTAAAATCTCTCCTGCAACAACCACATCAAAACTTTCATCACCTGAAGGTATTTTTTCTTTATTCAAATCACAAAGTATGTCTGGGTTATATTCTTTTACACAATCTAAAGAAGTTCCATTTGTCATTCTGTTTTTTTCTATACCAATCTCCAATATTTTACCTTCCCCAACAAGTTCAATCATTTTCCTTAATCTTATTTTTGTTTGTGTGTTCATTTAAAAAAACCTCCTTAATACTTTTTCTTTTCTCATTCTTGCTTTGATTACTTTTTCATTTGTTGGAAGATATTTTCCTTTCTGATTCCATTTTCTTCTACATCTACTTATAGTTTCAAATGGGACAATGTAGGGAATTTCTTTTGAGTTAATTTTAATGTGTATGATATGTTCTTTTTCTTTTGTATACCCACTTGTTGTTTCTACTTGGTTCATTCTTCTCCATACTTCCACAGCAAGAACAAAATCATCATTTCTACTTCTCTCATAATCATATAGGATAGTTCCAACAACAGCCATTATTTTCTTAGTTGTTTCTCTTACTTTATCTTCCATCATTAGTTCGCCCCAATTTTCTATGGAAAGTCTTGTTTCATTATCTTCCATAATCCTTGAATTTATTATTTTATTCATATAATTATCGCAAGGATACCCAATCCTTTTAAGGTTGGGAGGAATTGCGAACCTCCTTTGTATTTAATTTTGTTTGAGATTTATGTTGTTTTCTATAAAGGGCAATTTTCTTAAAATCTTCTTTTGTTTTAACTTTATTACATTTTTCACAAAGTGTTTGAACATTGTCTAAATTATATTCTTCTCCACCAATAGAAATGGGAATTATATGGTCTCCAATTAATTTAGAAGTATTTGGTATAATCTTACCCTCATAAGTTTTTTCTGTTGGTTTTTCTCCACATTTAACACAAGAATAATTATCTCTTTCAAATACTTTTAATTTCCAATATTGCCATATAAATATAACTTCTTCTGAATATTTTTCTGTGCAATTAGTAGAACAACAAGTCCAATCAGTTCTCCTTTTCCATTCATCTTTTGGTAAACCACAAATAGGACAACAATTATTATTTAACCATTTTCTTTGTTGTTTTGTTAATATCCTACATACAGGCATTCTTTTTATTGTTTCCATTGTTTCTATAAAGCCCCGACTTTAGTCAGGGGATACTTTTACTTTTAATTCTCTCCCTACTATAATTATTATTTTTATTATAACTATATTGTGTGAATGTTTTTCTCATTCTTTTTTCTGTTGATGAAAAAGATATTAACCTTGAATCGTTTTCTTTGAAATTAACTAAGGCAGAATATATTTTTTGGTATTCTGAATCAGTTATCATATTGATTACATCACAGGATAAATTCATAGTATCACAACATCTTACATATAAATCTGATATTTGATAAGTTGTTAATTCTAATCCTTCTGATTTATTTCTCAAAAGATATGCTAATTTTAATGGTTTTATTTCTTCTTCTTGAAGCCCACTTATATTTATTTCATAAGGAGTATGACAAAGGATTGTTAAATTTTTGTAATATTCTTGTTTTTGTGATTCAGATGATTGGGCTTGGTTATATACAATTAGGAATATAACTAAGAAAAACATTCCTGTAAATATAATTATTTTTGTATTTGTTTTCATTTTTTAACCTCCTTTAATTTATTTGATTTTAATTTCTTCTTTTGATAATATTTTCTTTGACTTTCTTTTCTTATTGTTTTACCTTTTTTTGAATGATAATATTTTCTTTGATTTTCTTTATACTTTTCTGATTGTTGGTATCTTTTATTATTTTTTATGGAACATTTATGAGAACAATTAATTCTCCTTTTATCTCTTGTAAAAAAACCTCCACTACAAGTTTCACATATTTTCTTAATTTTTAGTTTCATCTTTGTTCATTAATTATTTAATTTATGAAGGCTTATTTTATTATGGGTTTTTCTCCTTGTTTTTCTTGTATTGTTTTATGAACACTTAATATCTGACTTATCTTTCCAATAGATACTTTTTCTTGTTCTGCAATCTTTCTATAACTTAATCCTGTGTTTGCTAATTCCTTAATTCTATTTATCTTATTTGTGTGCATTGCTTTTCTTCCCCACTTGTTTCCTTTATATGAAATTGTTTTTCCATTTTTGCTTCTTACTGCTAATTTAACTCTATCTGATTTCTTCTTGGATTCATCTTCTGCTAACCAACCCATTAAATTTAACATTAGTTCGTGCATTATTTCATTAAATGGTTCTGGTATTTTATTTAAATCTTCTAACCATTTTTGATTTACTGAGTGAATACCACATTTATTTATTTTACAGAACTCAAAAAATTCTTTTAATCTTTTTCTGTTTCTAAAAATTCTATCTAAATCCCAAACAATAAAATGTTTGATTCTTCCTTGTCTTATTAATTTCTTTGCTTCTTCAAAACCTTTTCTTTCTTTCAAATCTTTAAATGCTGTTTGTTTATCTTGCAGCAATATATATTCTCCATTTAATAGTAACTTACAATCTTTTATTTGATTTTCTGGTTCTTGTTCTTCTGTGCTTGTTCTAATGTATATTATATTCATTTTTTTGTTCTTTGATAATATTTTCTTTGATATTCTTTATACTTTTCTGATTGTTGATATGCTTTTACTCGTGCTTTATACTTTTCTGATTGTTGATATGCTTTATACTTTTCTGATTAATGATATGCTCTTTGACTTTCTTTATACTTTTCTGATTGATGATATGCTCTTTGATATTCTTTTCCTTTTTCTGATTGATTATAATATATCTTTGAACATTCCATTGAACAAGTTTTACATCCTTCTCTCATTGGATTTTCTAAACATATTTCACATATTGGAATTTCTCTTTGTTCAAGTTGTTCTGATATTTTCATCATTTTAATTTCCCCCTCAATTCTTTTATTTTAAATTTTTTATAATCAATCTTTCCTCTTTCCTTAGATTTAGAAGCTATGAGTATTTTGCTGAAAATATGATTTTTTAAATACCAAACACATTTTTCTTTTTCTATTTTATTTAATCTTCCATCACTTTTTGCTTCTACTCCTATGACTTCTGAATATCCTTTATTTTCAATATCTTCTCCAATATACTTTATTGTATAAAAATCTTCATAACTCATTAAATATTGATTTGGTTTTGTAAATGCAATAAAGTCTGGGAAACCTGTACCTAAAGTCATAACTTTCTTGAAAGGGTTGAATTTATGTTTAGCAGGAATTATTTTATTATTTTCTAAATCTATATTATTATTCCACTTTGAGACAATCCAACCTTTTTCTTCTAAATCTTTTCTAACTTTGAGTTCAAACTTTAAACCACTTACCCTATTTTGTTTACCTTGTTTTACTTTATCTATTTTTGTCATTTTTCACTAAAAGGGGATTTCTCCTCTTTTAGGAATTTTCTTAATTCTTTTTTGTTTGGTTCTTCAATCCATTGTTCATCACATACTTTTGAACTTTTTTCATCAAGGGAAACAACACAACTAAATTTTTCAAATCTTTTTGCATTCTCAAACCATAAATCTCTTATTCCCTCAATACTGTCAGTTTCAATTTTTATGAAATGTTTTTTATCCATTTTTAACCTCCTATTTTATTTATTCTTAATGAAGTGTCAGGGTTTAATCTTCCTGACGGAGGCGATGCTCCCTGACTATTATTTTTCATCATTCTTTCTGCAAACTTATCTGCTTCTTTTCCTGAAAGTGTTGGTATTTCTTTTATTGGTTTTGTCATTTTTTTCAGTTTCATGATTTAATATTGCTAATATAAATAAAAACATTCCTGAAAAAAATAATTGCCATCTATATCCCTTTATCCAAATTACCATAAAAAATAAAATAAAAGGAGTCCATTCTAATATTTCTGTTATCCAATAATTTAAATTTATTTTATTATATTGCTTTTCTTTTATTATGTTTCTTTTAAATGTTGTCATTTTATTTTATATTTTCCTTAGGAATTTTCATAAAAACAAACCAATAAGTAAATTTTCCCTTTGTTCCAATTTTATTAAAAATTAAGGGTTCATCTGGGAAAAATGGTTTTATTTTTTCTAAGGCCACAGATTGATTATTCCATTTAAAGACAAGAGTTCCAAAATCATCAAGAACTCTCCAACACTCCCTAAATCCTTTTTTAATGTCGGCCTTATAATCTGTATTTTTTATAGTTCCATACTTTTTAGCCATCCAAGCTGTTTTATTTAACATTAAGTGTGGGGGGTCAAAAATAACCATTTTAAAAGATTTATCTGGAAAAACCATTTTTCTAAAATCCCCTATAATATCTGGTTCAACTGAAAAATTAATTCCATATTTTTCTTTCAAAGGCAAAATATCTTTTCTAATATCTTGATATATTACATTTGGATGATTTTTGTTCTTCCAAAACATTCTTCCACCACAACAAGCATCTAAAATAAATTTATTCTCCATTTTCAATCTCCCTTATCTCTTTAATAAATTTCTTTGCCCTTTCATCATCTCTTAGCATTGTTGCAATTCTAAATTTCTCTTTAAGTAATTCTAATTTTGTGTGTTTAATTGGTTTCATTCTTTAAACATTTCCCTCATTACTTCTAATCTATGATTTTTACATAATGGGATGTGCCATGTTCCTTTGCCTAAATCTTCATCAAGATTTTTTTCACAAACTAAACATTTTCTTTTTGATGTCTTTTCAACAATCTCCTTTAAATTAAATATTTTATCTTTCATTATATTATTTCCTCCAATTCATCATAACTCATTTGACCACAACAACCACAAACTTCTTGGTTATCTTCAATATTTTTTCCACAACTTTTACAATGTTTCATTCTAAATCTCCTTTTTCCAATTTTACTGAAATAAAAAATCTTTCTTTTTCAAATGGTGTTTTAGTCAAATTAAACCATTCTAAATATAATTTATAAATTTCTTTCATACTTAAATTTCCTAATTTATGTGCAAAAAATATATCTCCTTTAGTAATTTCCCCATCTTCTTCTCTAAATATTCCATTTATTTTTATTTTTTCTTCAACATATACTACATTTTTTGCTTGAATAAACTTTTTAAAGGGCATCATTTCTACATTTTTATTTATACAATTTTTATTTGGTAATTCCATCATTCTAAATCTCCTGTAAGTTTATTTATTTCCTTTGATTTTACAATAGCATATCCTGTAATACCACCTGCTAATGCTCCAATAGTGCCTATTACACTACTCCCTATTAGTGTTCCTAATATTACTAAAATTACCTTATCATTTCTTTTATTTAATGTTTTCATTTTAAATCTTCCTCAGTTATATTAAAAAATTCAATCCAATCTTTTATTTCCATTGTTGTTTTATTGGGATTATATTTTGTCTTGATTAACTTAATTGCTTCTTCTTTTAGATAACTTTTCTTAACAAATTCATTTCCTCCAATTTCTTTTAATGTTTTCATTCTGATATAATTAAGAATAAATGGTTTATAAATATATGTATTATCTTTATAATGACTATTTTGGAATTAGATTTAATTTCTTTTTTAAGTCAAATATAATTTCTTCCCTTGGTTTTGATTTTTTTACTTTTATAAATCCATCTTCTTTTTCAATAAATCCTAAGAGTTCAAGTTCTTTAAATATGATTGAACACATTTCCTTTTCTATATTAAAATACATTCGCATAATTATCATTATGTTTTCTTTTTTAATATATTCTCTATCTGTTTTCTCACTTATTCTTGAATGAATCCAATTATAAAAACCATAGGGAATATCTTTTCTTTCAGATATTTTAATCTTATCCAAGTTGGATTCCTCCTTGATTCAAACAGGCTTGGACTATTGGATTTGATAGTGTTGCATTATAACTATTTACTATATCCATCACTCCAAGAGATAATGTTACAATTATCACACCTACTAAAAGGGTTTTAATCGCATTTCCTTTTCCTCCAAATACAAGATTAAGCATATCCCATTTTTTTGTTTCTGGATTTACAGGTGGATAGATTACATGCCAATTAGTTGGATATTTTGATTTCTTCAAATAAATTATCTCACCATCTACATTAACTTTTATTGAGTTCTTTTCAATTCGTTCTAAAAGTTTTTCTTTAAGTTTTTCAAACATTATTTTATAACCTCCTTTCAATTTGTTTTGAGTAGATTAAAATTTAATAAGTGATATATTAACATCATTGATAATGTTCCTAATAAAAAATATTGAGAGTTTGAGTTTATATTTAAAACTATTAATAACATTATAGCAAATATAATTAATTCTCCAAAAATCATTCCTTTTTTTATCCCTAATTTTTTTATGAATAATTTTATTATTATGTTTGCTTCTATTATTGTTGGGTCTTGTTTTGGATATTTTTTATGGAAGATATTTATATAAAAATAACTCGCTATTAAATCTGATAGGGATAATCCTAATATTATTAATTGTATTTTATTTAACATTTTTTACCTCTACTTTTTGTTTTACTTTTTTTGGTAATCTCAATATTATTTAATTTAAAAAAATCAATAATTGATTTAATTACCATTATTATAAGCATAATATACAAAATAGTAAAACCATATATCATTATAATATCTTGATTATAATGATATTTTATATGCATTATAAATATTAAACTTGAACCTATTAGAGTAATTAATAATTCAGTAATTATTTTTCCTAACATTTTAAAAAATTTTAAACATATAATTTATAATTGAATAAATTATCATAAAAGATAATAAAGTTATAATAGCAGATATGAAATGAGCAATAAAATAATTTTTTCTATAAATTTCTTCAACTATTTTTTTCATACACTTCTCAGATAATTCTATCTTTTTTATTTTGTCTTTTAATAAATTATTTTCATTAATTAAACTTACAATTTTGGTTACCATTTTAATTTTAATCTATATTGTTTTAAATCTTCTATGAAATTTGAAATTAATACTTCATTTAGGCAATATCTTTGTTTATGAACTTTAATTTGGTAAGGGCATTTAGCACAATCTTGTCGTTTTGAAATAACCCCATATCTATTTAGGGGAAATGAGGTATAACCTTCTATAAAACCATCTCTTTTAATTATATTAGTTTCTTCTATACTTAAAACACTTTCTAATTCACATCTATTTATTGATGGGATTGTCTTTTTTCTAAATCTCTTAAACATTTTTTATTTTTTTTCTTTTATAAGGATATTTTTTATTTTCCTTTTTTGAATTTCTTTTGCTTGGTCTTCTTTTTTTGTCTTTCATATTTTTTTACCCCTTGCTTTAAAAAATTCTAATGCTCTTTTAATATCTCCTTTATAATCATTTGTAGTTTTAGAATGTCCATAGTCCCAACCAAAAATATTTCCTTCAAAAAATGTAAGACCCTCATTGACATTTGGATTTAAACCATCATAATGCTTATTAATATCTTGATGACCTTTTGGTAGGGAAATATAAATTACTTTTAAAAAAAAAATATACCCTTTTAAAATTCCATATCCATCTGAATCTATTATAAATTTACTTCCAGTTGTTTTTTCTCTTTTAATCATTTCTTTTGTTTTTAATGTTTTCATTCTAACTCTTTTGGAACTCCAAATAATCCTCCTTTTTTATATTTATAAAATAAATAAATAAATCCAATTATTGAAAAAAAATATATTTCACCAATTAAAATATTAATTAATTCCATACTTTCCTCCCCCTAATATATCCAATCCCAACCAAAAACATTTCCTTCATCACTTTTAATCTATGATTTTTACATAATGGGATATGCCATGTTCCTTTGCCTAAATCTTCATCAAGATTTTTTCCACAAATTAAACATTCTCTTCTTGATGTCTTTTCAACAATTTCTTTTAAATTAAATGTTTTATCTTTTAATTCCATACTTTCCTCCCCATAATATATCCAATTCCAAAAGCGAATGTATAAAATACAGGATACCATATTATTTGAGATACTATGCCTAATGAATTAACAAAGTTAAATATAAATTTCCTTAATAGAAAAACTAAACCAACCATTATTATTCCATAAATAGTTCCTATTGGGCTTAGTTCACTTAGATTTTCAAATAAACTCATAAATGATTCACCCATATCTGAAATCCATTCAAAACTTATAAAGTATTCAAATTCTTCTGTTATCCTTTCCCATATATCTTCAATACTAAACATTTTGAGAAACACCTCTCATCCTATAAATTATTTCTATTACAATTATAAATGCTAAACCAAGTGTAAATGCTAATATTATACTTCCTAAGAATAGTGCTGTATTTAATTCATTCATCATTTTTTATTAATCAAAAAACTCCTCAGTTATTTTATTTACAACTCTTTGAATATTCTTTGCTACTAATATTGCAGCTACAATTATTACAAAATCTGTTATGTTTAACATTTTAATTAAGTTGATTTGCTATATTTAATAACCATTCATATAAACTAATTATTTTTGTATCTATTACTATTGCATAATTTGTTGAACTAATAAGTATCTTCATTTTTTAAAAACCCCTCTGTTTAATTCCAACTCTTGTTCTTCCACCTGTTGAACTCTTTTTAATTTTCTTTGGTTTATTTTTAATTACCTCTAAACTTTGAATATCAATTCCTTGAGCCTCTGGCATTTTATCTTTTGTTTTACATTTTGGCATTATATCACATTGGATACAACCATTTAAAAATTCTGATTTTGCTACAACTATTCCTGTAAATCCACTTATCTTATCTCTTACTTTATCCCCAAGTTTTATTTTATTTTCCATTTATTTTACCTCCTGTTCTTTTTGTTTTACTTTTTGTTTTTCTTTTTTTATCAAAAATTGATAATATAAGTTTAATTCCTATTATAATAAATATTATACTTAAAAAAAGAGCAAGATTTAATATAATTATATCTATTTGTCCAGAATTATAATTAATAATTATAGCTTTTATTAAGATTGAACTTATTAAAATAATTAATACTCCAAAAGATGCTTTTTCAAACATTTTATTTTAATTCCTCCATTCTTTTATTAAGTTCACTTAATTTTTTAATTGCTTCATTATAAATATTATTAGTATCTATTATTATTAAAAATCCGCATAAAATAATAATTATTGGTAGAATTATAAAGATAAAAAGTGAAATAAATCTAATAATTATTGTTTCAAACATTTTATTTTAATTCCTCCATTATTTTGTCCTGTTCTTTTTGTATTTTATACATTTGTAGTTTTCCCATTAATTGAAATAGAACCATAATTAAACTTCCAAGCAATATTAATTCAGCCCAATACCAAACACCACTTATCTTTATTATAGGTGTTACAATTAATCCTATTATTATCCCTATTGCTATAATAATTATCCCACTAAGTTCTCCCTTTGTTTTTTGTGTAGGTGTTATTTTTTCAGTTCCTTCTTTGAATCTTCTCCAAAATTCCTTATGTCCTAATTTAATATAGTTACTTATTAATTTTATTAATCCCATCTTCCCCCCTGCATTTATGATTATTTAAACTCATTTTTAATCTAAACTTTTCCCCACAATTTTTACAAACATACTTTCCATTTTTATTAATAAATAAAGGTATTTTATTTTCCATTTTGATTATGTATTAAATTAAGAATAATAAGGAATAGAAACCAAATTAATATGTTTAGGGCAAGTATACCTGCAATTCCTATGGGAGATATTTTATTGATATCATTGTTAAGTCCTATAAGAAGAATAGTTCCAAATCCTGTTATTAATCCCCCATATATTGATGAGATTAATGAATTTATGGATAGGGATATTTTATTTTCCATTTTAAAATAACATTAATAAAAATTTAAGTAATGTAGAAGTTAGCATTCCTATAATTGTACTCCCTAAAATAATAAGGGAAATAATAAGGGGAATATTAATATAACTCTCTTTTTCCTTATTTGATATTTTTCTTGATTCAGATGATGTAATATTCTGAATTTGGGCTAAAGACCATTTTCTTTCAGTGTAAGGATTTTGCATTTTATTTTTCATTTTCCTCTGTTATTAAAATTAAATAATATTTTAATTTATTGAAATTCCATCTACAAGCCATAGCATGAAAAGATAGGATAATAGTAAAATCATATCCTGAATGATATAAATTCAAACAATGTTCAATCAAATCTTTTTCTGAAACTTTTGAAGTTATTTTTATTTTTTTAGTCATTTTTTACTTCCTTTTCTTTTTGTTTAGTTTTTTCATCAAAAATTAGTAATATAAATGAAGGTAATAAAATAACACCTAATATACTAAATATTGTAGTCATTAAATCACTAAAAAAATATACTAATAAAAATTCAATAAAAAGTATTGAAATTAATATCCAACCATCGCTTGGTATTTTTTTAGTCATTCAAACACCTTCCCTAAATTATACCCTGCATAAAGCATACTAAGTGAACCAATTAATGAAAATACAAAATTAATTAAATTCAGTGGATGTATTAAAAAAAATATATATAAACTTCCAACTAAAAAATATACCCCAAACATAAGGAAATATGATTCTTTATTCATTTAAACCACACCTCTTTTTCTATTTTAACAATTTTTTCTTCTGCTAATTCTTTATAAATGATATATGAGAATATTATTAAAATATATATTGGAATAGAAAAATATGAAATAATATTTGATTTATTTGTGTTAGATACAATTAGAAGGAATGATGTCATAATAACAAGAAAAAAACTGGATAATATAGAATAATATAATAAATACCAAAACCTTTCGTGATTTACAACTTTAACTTTTTCAATCATTATTTTTTTATTCATTTTATATTCCTACTGGATATTTATTTAATATATATTATCCAGTTTTTTTCATAGGGTAATAGTTTAAGAAACCAATTACAGATAACATAATAAAAATTATTATTAAAAAAAATATCATTATTTTTGCCATTTACTTCTTTTTCTATTTTCACAATTTTTTCTTCTGCTAATTCTTTATAGGTTTCATACATAAAAAATAATAGTAAATATATTATAAAAAGAAAATTATCAACTACAACATTATGAATATTAAAAATATTTAATATTATAAATGAACCTAAGTAAAAAACTAAACTAAACAATATTGAAAAGAATAATATTATCCAAAACCTTTCATGACTTACAATTTTAACTTTTTCAACCATTATTTTTTTATTCATTTTATATTCCTACTGGATATTTATTAATTCTTTTTTAAAACAAAAACATTTACCATTAAGATTATTTATAGGATAACTTTGAAATTCTGTGTAATAATTTAAACCTTTATCTGAACAGGTGTTTTTACAAGTATCATCAAATTTTATTTGTTGTGGAACTATAATAGTAAAAGCCCATATTAAAGTTAGTATATATATAATTATGGTAATTAACATAAATCCAAGCATTATCTTTTTCTTTATTTTTTTAGTCATTTTATATTTATCTAAAGCATCTCTTGTCCTTTAATTTTAATTATTGATGTAAGTGATAGTGCATAAATTGTGCTCATTAAAATTATAAATAATGATGTTATTAATATTATTGATGTTGGTGTCATAATATTTTTGAGATATGGAAGAACAAGTAAGTTATAAGTAAAAATCATTGTGGTAGTAAATAAAGTTAATCCAAATATCCAAAAAAGTTCATTTAAATCAATTATGTTTTCCATTTTTATATAACTTATCATAACTTATATCTTTTTAAATATGTGTTACCTTTTAGTAAGGACTAATTTATATTTAAATATATCTGAGGATGGACAATTCCTCCCCATCTTAAAAGGTAGGGTCTCCTTGCCTAAGAAATATATGAAGGTATTTTTTTTTCTTTAATTTCTTTTTGATTATCTTCCATTATTCCATGATTGGGGCATAACTTCTTTCCATCACCCATTTCTATTAATTTTGTCCCACAATAATTACATCTTTCCATTTTTATCTATTCCCCATAGTTTATTTAGAATATAAGACATAAAATTATCAAAAGTATAATAAATTAGTATAAGATAAAATATTATGGACAAAATAGAAAAAAATGAAACATTTTTTATTGGTGAAGATAATTCTTTAATGAAAAGAATGTAAAAAATAAAATAGAATGAATAAAAAAATGCAATAATAAATCTACTTATTATTATTTTAAAATCTTTCTTTAATTCTTTTTCCATTTTAACTTCTTTCAACTAATTTAGCAAATTCTTCTTTAAATCTCATATTTAAATCTTCTTCCTTTCCATTTGATTTATTTAATTCTTTAGAGAACTCACTCATCTTATTTGATATTTGTTTAATATATTCATTTGCATCTTGTATTGAATATCCTTTATTCATTAATTTAAAATATAGGACTTTCTTTTCATCACGAGTTATATATAATCCTAAACTACTAATCTTTCCTTTTTGATAATTAAATATTCTTGGTCTTTTTGTCTTTTTGATTATTAATTTACAATCTTTTATTTTCTTTATTTCTTTTTCCCACTTCTTCTTAATTTTGTTCTTTTCCTTTATACTCTTTTCAAATTTTATTTCTATTTTATTGTTCTTTGATTCCTCTTTTAAAAATTCCCTATGTTTCAATCTATCTTTTTTATAACAACATACACAAATAAATC
Source organism: uncultured Ignavibacteriales bacterium (assembly GCA_913053915.1). Next base: position 25,634 of record CAJXGP010000001.1, read on the forward strand.
TTCCTTTAATTTTTTTAAGTTTCTTTTGCTTAAATTCTTTATTACAATTAGAACACCCTTTTAATCTCATCTTCTTTTTGTTTTATTCTTTTCTAACATTTTATTTGTTACTATTTTTCCACAATCTTTGCAGAACTTATTTGACTTAGATTTCTTTCCAAATGGAAAATTTCTTTTTATTCTTTTATGTTCACATTTCATTTTCTTTATGATGATTTAAACTCTTTTAAATTTGTGTTACCTTTTAGTAAGGACTAACTTGTTTAAGTATCCACATTTTTTACAATGAAAACTTCCTTGATAATATGTAACTCTTGAACTATTACATACAGGACATTTCTTAGGATATTTTGATTTCATATTATTTAAAAATCTAATTAAAAAAATAAAAATTGTTATTGTCTTTAGTTTAGTCTTTTGTTGCTTCAAGAACTGTTTTTAGTTTTCCAAGTTTCTTCATATATCTATCAATAATTTGAACTGCCATTTCTTGGTTTAGGGGAATTTTAAGCTCCATCCATCCCAAGTTTTTTCCAAAAGCAAATAAATTACCATTTAACAGAATTTCATCAGACTTATCTTCAACATATAAATCATTGATTTGTATTGTTGCCCTCTCAAAATAAAGTCCATTTTTCATTTCTTCGTCATTAGGGTCTGAATCAATAGATTCTTGATTTGCTCTTTTCTCCACAGATTCAAATTCTTTTTTATTCAAATTTAAAAAAACTTCAATTATATCTTTATCCATTTGTTTTACCTCCTTTCAATTATCTCTGTCCGTCATGTGTTCCGTTTTCACAGAAATTTACAGACTATGAAATTTTAGTCTTTGTTATTAGTTATTATCTATTTAAATAAAAGTGTATTCTTTATTCAGTAATAAAATATTCCCTTTGTTTTGTCAATCATAATGTTGTTTGTTTTAAATCAAATGTTTTTTTCTTAATATGTTTCTTTATTTTTGGTTCTTCTAATAATTTACTTAATTGTTCTACAATTTTTACATGTGAAGCATAATTTTTACTTATATAATAAGTCATCTCCTTAATTTCTTCCATATTAAAAGGCATTTTTAGGTAAGCCCTTTTCCATTCTTTATCATTTGTTTCTGCTGTAAATTTATATGGTGAGCCATCTATCCAAGCCTTTGCAGGTATTTTATCTTTTGGAAATATCTTTTCTGCTCTTTTATTTAAATCTAATTCAAATCTTTCTCCTTTTTTAATCATTTCATCTGAATCCTTGTCCTCTGTTGCGATATGAAGTGTTTTTACTTCTGCACTATATATGTCTAAAATTACATTATAACTCTCTCTGAATAAGCCATAGGCTAAATTTACTATATTGTATGATAGAACATCAATTTCTTTTAGATTATTTAAATCCCTTGTGTGTGCAAATATAGATATTGATTTATTATTATTATTCTTTATTGTTAATCCTCCAAGAACATCTAATTTTTTATATTTTGGAGTCCAATTTCTTAATCTTTCTTTTATTTCCCAATCTTTATCATCAATTTTTCCTGAAAGTATCTTAATATATATTTGAAGTGCATGAAGATTAGTTTTCTTCTTCGTTCCTAACGAGAAACTTTTTACCTGAGCAAACCAATTTCCATTTTTATGTTTTCCTATGAAACCTTTTTTTTTCAGAGTAGAAGTATAATAATATAACTTTTGTTTTGATATTCCAAGCTCTTTACTTATAAAGGCAGGGCTTTCACCTCTCTTTATTTTATTAAATATTGCAAGTAAAAAATTTGAAGTTTTTACCTCCCTATTTTTTTTACTCATAAACTTTTTACCTCTTTCATAAACTTTTTACTAAAAATAAGTTTATAAATATCTCTTTTAATTTGAAAATAGTAAAGTATGTAACTACCATAAAGTATAAAAGGGTGTTATCACTAAGAAATAATAGAGAAGGCTTGGGCTATATCCTTATACCTTCTCTATTATACTATTACTTCTTTTTACTTTTCTTTTTCTTAGGTCTTCCTGCTTTTCTTTTAGCCATTTGTTTTACCTCCTATTTTTATTTAATTAAAGAGTTCTCACTAATACAAATAAAAAAAATAAAATAAATTTATTCAAGTAATTTAAATTGCTCTATTACAAAGGCTATTACTACAACAAGCAAAACTATTATCATTAGTGTAGCCCATAGTTTTGTCAATGACCTTGAAGCTGAATCTGTTGCATATCCTTGATTACAATAGTTATAATCAAGAGTAGTTAGATTATCACTTATTCCTGTTGTGCTTGTAGTGTTAAGCATTTTAACTATTCCTTGCTGAGCAAATAATGTATAATCTGTTCCTGCTACAAATGTTTTAGTTTCTGTTGAATTTGTAATAACCACACTTCCAAGGGCACATTGACTATTTGTCAATCTCCAACCTGTTGGTGCATTAGTTACTGTAATATTACATAATGCTGATGATTCATTAACTTGTGTTCCTGTGGCAGATGCCCCATAACAAGATGATAAACTTTGGTTTTCATTAGTTACAACTTGCTTTTCAGACATTAAGTTTGATACATTTGCTATTGGTGTTAGAAATGCAAATCCAATTACTAATATCATAAAAACTAATAGTAAACCCATCAATACATTTTTGTTATCTATTTCCATTTATTTTATTTTTTTTTCTACCCTCCTGAGCATATAAACATTATTTAGTATCCTCCAATCCTTACGACTGGTTGTTTATTGGATAATAATTTTTTCATTGGTGATGATTTTCTATAAGACATATTTTTTTTCTTTCCTAATGAAAAATTCATTTTTGAAAAGTAAGGTTTTTTATTTTCTTTTTTTATTTCATTTGCTTTTTGTTTTACTTTTTTTGCTAAACTTTCATAATCTGAATTATTAGAATATGAAACATAATTTTTTATTTTCTTATCTTTAGTTATTTCTGTTGACCTTATCTTATAATTATTATTTTTATTATTATTTTTTATTTCTTTCCTATCAGAATATTTTGTATGCTTTATTGATACTCCATTATTTGTAGAATATGTTGTATGCTTTATTGATACTCCCATTCTATTTTTTTCATAGTCATTTTTTACTTTAAATTTCATTTTTTCTTATATGTTTTTGATGCTACCTTCATAAGTTCTGCAAGGTTTAATCCTTTATTCTTTTTCTTTAACTTTTCCTTATCAAGATATTTTAACCATTTACTTCTTTTCATTTTCTTTTTTTCTTTTGGAATTTTTTATAATCCTCACTTAATTTTTTAATTGCTTTTTGATGACTTCCATATTTCTTCATATAGGGAGACATTTTCCCTTTCATAAAGTCAGTCCATTCTGTCATTATATCCAATGAACATCTGATTTAATTATATCATTCTTTTCCCTTAAACTATTTCCTTTATTAAATGGATTTGATAATTCTTTAAACTTCTCAGTTCTTTGGTGTCTTTCAAACTCTACCATCTTTTTTAATTTTACCCTCTCTTGTTCTTTAACATAAAATTCGTGTTCTTTTTGCATTGGTGATTTTTGTTTTTCTTCAAGAAGTTTCTTAAATCTAAATTCTTTTTCCATCTTTTTAAATTCTTCTTTGTCTTGTTTTCTTTTCTCACTAATATTCCTAAAAATATCTTTTAGTGCCATTTTATATTTAGTTCTTTTTACTTTATAAATAGGGGGGTTGATTTTACATGTATCTTAATTTTTTACAATCTTTGAAACATTGTAAAATACAACCATTCCTGCTATTAATAATATTAATATATAAAATCCTTTTCCAAACCACCCATATAATAAAATACCTGATAATCCAATCATTACTACAAATATTTGTTTTTGCATCTTTAATATTCCTGCTAAAACAGATATTGCTATGAAGAATAATCCCATAAATATTTCTCTTGAACCTGCAAGTAAGTTTACTAATATAAATTCTAAATTCAAAGGTGCTATATATTGTGCTACCATTTTAAGTTCTCCCCATAAACCAATCAACACAGGATATTATGAAACCTAATGTTAATGGAACTAATATTATTGCTATGATAGTTCCAAAGATTGGTTCATTAAGGGAATAATTTATTATTGAAATCATAACTGAAATCCAATACACAAATACCCCTGTTATAATTGGAAGTATTAAAAATGATTTATCTTTTGTATAAATAAATGTTCCTACCCCTATTGCCCCTGATATTGATATTGATGTTAATAAACCTGCTGTTCCAAATATATAATTCCAGAAGGTGCTATCAATAGTCATCTGTCCTACTCCTGAACTATTAACTACTAATCCAAGATAGGAAAATAATGCTGAAATTCCTGCAACATTTAATCCCCCAAGTGCTAATACCATTGATATAAATGTTAGTAAAACTAAATAGTTTTGTAATTTCATTGGGTTATCTCCCTAATTACTAAACCAAAAGTAATTATCCCTATAAATATTGTTGGAAAATGACTTACACCGATTCCAATATTAATCATACCCAAACTATAATCAAATAAGAATACTATGGCGAAAACCATTCCACTTATTGAAGCAGGACTTGTTAAACCAAATCTAAATGACATTGTTCCTACAATTAAAAATATAACCATAAAAATTATCATATTTAAACCATTTCTTGTAAGTCCAAACATACCTATCGTTGAATATCTTGATAAATCTATGAATAATGTTTTGATACTCCATTCTGTTGATAAATTATTAAATGTAAACCACCCACTTGTTCCATTTGTTGTTGTTCCATTTACTATCCAATAATAAGTCATACTTACTTTTGAAGCATTTGAAATATTTATGTAATTAATTATTGTTCCACTTGAACCTGTTGTTGTATTTCCTCCAATTATTGTTCCATTATTATCTGAAAATGAAAATCCAAATGAATCTAAAGTCCAGAATGTTGAGTTTAATGTTAGATTAAAATAGTAAAACTTGTTTGTTATTAGTGTTGTTCCTAATGTTGGAGTTATTGTATATGTAACTCCTTTTAAGTAATCAGTAAATCCAGATGATGATGTTGAGGGAAGTGTTACTGTGTAAGTTGGTTGTGTTGGAAAATAGTTTAATGTAAATGAAGTATATCCTGTTTTAGCAAATGTTACTGTATGAACAAAATCTGGGTTAAGCCAGAATGTTATAAGTCCTGCTGCATCTGTTTGCCCTGTTCCTACATTAACGGTTTCTGAACTAATTGTTCTTGTTACATTTACATTAACTCCACTTATTTGTATTCCTATTTGGTCTAATACTTGATAGGTTACATAAATTCCATTTGCATTTGATAGTAGATAAAGTATTTTATTTGTTACTATTCCATTAAATGTTGTTAATTTTTGAAATATTCTTTGTGGATAATTTGTTGATTTATATTGTATATTTTGATTTACATTTAAAGTTTTATTTGGTGTTGCACAGAATGTATAATCATAATTTAGTGAATTATTTGTAAAAGTTAATGTTTTATTAACACTTCCTGTTCCAAGCCAATAGATAAATGTTGATGAAGGAATTGTTGCATTTATTACTGATAAGTCAGATTCATCTTTAAAAGTATAATTTACAAATTGATTTGTGTATGTTGAATTACATAGTGCAAATGTTGTTTCTAAAATATTTTGGTATGAATTTCTTGAATAAATTGTATTTGTTCCATAAGTAAAGTTCCATCTTATTGAGTGGTTTCCTAAATAACTTGTTGGTATATCCATTGTCTTTGAATATGTAGTTCCTGATTTTGTTGTTGTAAATGTTGTTCCATTATAATCTAAGGTTACTTTTGTAAGTGTTAAATTTGCAGTTATATTTATAGAATATGTTTCCTGTGCTGTTTGATAAGATGTTGTATTTAGTGTTCTTGAATTTTCAAATACATTATAACTCCAATTTTTTATTTTACTTCCTAAATTCCCAAAAGTATCATTTGCATAAAAGGTTAAATTGTTTTGATTTGCTGATGTAATATTTATTGATGAGTTTGAACTACAACTTACTGATGTGTTTATGTTATTGAAATTATACCAACAAGAATTTAAGTTTGCATCTATTACCGTCCAATTTACTGAAAGGTTTGTATTTGCTTCGTGGTAACTTATTGAGGATAGTGGGAGTGTTATGTTAATTATTGGGAGTGTGTTATCAACATTAATTATTCTTGTTTCTGTTGAGTTTTTTTTATTTGTTGTAGTCCAAGTTGTTACATTATAATAATAAGTTCCATCTGCAAAACTTTCATTAATAAATCTTGTTGAATTTGTAAATGAATAAGAAGTTGTTGTGCTTCCTTTATAAAAATTAAATGTTATGTTTTTGAAATAAGTTTCTGTTAGTGAAACATTCACAGGAATATATGAACTTGATATATTTGTGTTGTTTGGATTTGTTGGGCTTTCAAATTGGATAAAGGGAGTTGTATCAATACTAAAAGTTCTATTTGAAGCAAAAGAACAAGCAACTCCAATCCCACAAGTTTCTGCATTCCAAATATAATTTCCATCTTGGAAGTTATTTGTTTGTGTTGTTGTTACACTTGAATTTCCTGAAAGAGAAAAAAATGTTGTGCTTAAAATTGTTCCATTTGAGTACCAATTATAGAGTGTGGTGTTTGTTAAATTAACACTTGTTGGAGTTGAAGTCCAATTAAATAAAATATTTGAAGAAGAAGAATTATAAGCATTTATTGGAGAATTTAAAGTTGTTGAAACTCCATTATTTGTTTGTTCACTTCCTACTGTAAAACTTGGGGCTGTTTGATTATTTAGTGATTGTATTTGAACTGAGGTTAATCCTCTACCATAAAATCCAATTTCATCAATATATCCATCAAATGGATAATCTACTGAACTTTGAGCCCCAAAAATCATTGGTTGAGAATTTGCATTTAGAGTTCCAGCAGTTGTAGTTGTTGTTTGAACATTTCCCCCATCAACATAATAATTTAAAGCTGTTCCATTGAAAGTAATTGCGTGAGAATGCCAAACTCCTGTTTCCCAGCCATAAGCATTAGTGACACTATACCCTCCTGCACTTGTATCTATTCCAACATAATAATATGAGCCAACATCTAAAGCAGTTAGCCATTCTCTTGGAATTGTTCCCCATCTATTTACTGGACGACCTGCAAGGCTATTTGCATTAAGCTTAAAAAAAATCGTGAAATAATTTGTATCTAAACTTGCATCATCAGGAATATTTATGTAATCATTGTTTGTAGAATTAAAACTATAAGCTCCACTAATATTTCCATTTACCGAAGTTGCCCCATAGTTTGTTCCATTATTAATTCCCAAAGCATCATTTACATTTCCATCTAAATACCAATAACTAATAGGATTAAGATAAGTATTACTTGCTGAACTTGTAGTTGTTGCCCCTGAGTTTCCATAATACATTTGAACAGAACTTGCTCCAAGATTGTTTAATCTTACAATAGCAGAATTTGAAGCAACATAACTTTCTATTGTATAATTTAATTCAGTTGTTTCTGTTGCTGTATCTAAAAATCTCATATCTGAAAAGTCAGCATTCATATTTGTATAATAAGAAATATTCATATAGGAAAAATTCCCTGTTAATCCTGTGATTTGTCTTTTATAATTCCAACTATTATCCCACCAAGCCCATTTATCTAATGCTTGGTTTTGCTCACCTGAATTTAATATCCAATCTACCTTTTTATTTACAGAGGGAAGTTTTCCATTTATTTTAATCTTATAATTCCCAATAGGCATAAGTTGATTTAAATATGGTTTCCAATATGTTTTATATTTTAATATTTTATCAGTTCTTACTAAAACATTATTACAATTTTTATTAATAGTTCCATTCAAACTTACTTTATTTCTCCCACAAACTTTTTTATAAATCGGTTTCTTTTCAAAATAACTTTCATTAATAAAATAAGAAATCTTAATATCTCTTGGAGTTCCACCCTTAAAACTTAATCCATTTAATAACTTTGAATTTCTATAATTCTTAACTTCTAAAATAGCCCAAGCATTTATAACAGAATTATCTGATGAAAGTAAAGTATATTCTTGAACTTTATCTCCCCTAAATAAATTCAAAAATCCATTCTCGTGGATTTCATAAGTTCCATAACTTTTAAAATTATTTATCCTACCCTCTCCAAATTTATTTAAGAAATGTTTTTGCTCTAAATTTATCTGATTATTTTTTAAAACTTTATTGCTTTGGAATAGTGAAGCACTTGTAATCCCAATTAAGAAAACCGAAAAGAAGAGGAGTAAAAAGATTAATTTTATATTTTTATTCATTATAGATTTCTCCCAATTAAGCCACTAATAAAAACAAGTATTGCTATAATAAAATAAGGTATTCCAATATCAACTACTAAACAAGTTAATTTATTTCCATCTGATATTGCTGTTGATGAACAATTTATATCTGTCCTTGCATCTGAAACTTGGTCTTGGATAAATGGAAGCATCCACATTCCAATCATAAAAAAGAACATAGCAAATATAAATCCTATAAATAATCCTCCTTTCTTATCTTTTATTATTTTCATATTATCTCCCCATTAATTTTGCAGTTAAAAACATTCCCCCAAGACCTAATATTACACTAATAATAAATGGTGAGGAAACATCAATTACACCACAGGTTACTTTTGTATATGTATTAATTGAAGTATTTGAACAACCCATATTTGTCATTACTTGTGTTGAATTTTGGATTATTGGTTTTGCTAATGCTAAACCTAAAATAAATACAACTATCCCAATCATAACTAAAAAAAAAATACCTGCTTGTCCCCTCTTACTTAAAACCATTTAATTCTTTTATTTTTTACAGATTTAATTTCTTTTCTTTCACTTGGAGCAGATAATCTTCTCCCTCTTTTCTGAATAACTCTTTTTGGTTCAATCTTACTTGGTCTAAATCCAGAACCTAAATTTACTTGGATTCTCTTTCCTCCTTTTTCAATAAATCCCCCTGCCCCTAATGTTCCACTTAGAAATTTAATTAATTCTTTTTCAGCTTCTTTTTTTGTTTTAGTTTTTTCTAATAATTTATCCTTTCCATATCTTCTTCCAAATATTTTATAATCTTCTTCTATTAAATTTACTTCTTTTGTTTTTTCTGATTTTTTCTTTTTAAAATATTTAAATTTGTTTTCTTTTGGTTTTGGATTTTGATTGAAATTTGGCTGTTTAAATTTTTGTTCCGAATTTTGTTTATATTTTTGTTTTGATTTCTGTTTAAATTCCTGTCTTGTTGCTTTTTGAAATTCCTGTCTTGTTGCTTTTTGAAATTCCTGTCCTGTTAATGAATTAGTTATCTGATTATTACTTTGTTGTAATTCCTGTGTTATTGGTTGTGCTATACTTTTTGTTTGAGTTATTTCTTGGGGTGTAAAACTAAATTTCTGTTTTG
>CAJXGP010000002.1 GCA_913053915.1 uncultured Ignavibacteriales bacterium
ACTGCAATTTATTCTTTGTTACTTTTAAATTTTAGGTGTATTGGAAAAAGCAAATTTCTAATTAGCTACTACATAATTATGATATCCACAAGCAATTTGGTTTTACTTACAACATCTATTTTTTTATCAGTAATTATATATTGTCATCACTATCAATCAACATCAGACATTATAGTTAAATGAACCTCTCTTATCAGAAATAATTCCTTTGTCTAAATATTTTTTCGTAACTGCTGCTCTTTTATTAGCGTCAGTCATTGGATATCTTCCATAAGTTTCACGGATTTTAAGATAAGCATTAATTAGCTTTTGTTCTTCAGCAGTGCCCCAGTTTTGTGGACTCGTAAGATTTGTCTGATTCATTGCTTGCTCAATACAAGGCTTTACATAAGCCGGACGATTAACATGATTATCAAGTAGCAATCCTACACCGTATTCTGAGGTTACTAAATCTGAAATGAAGTGTCCATTAACTTTAACTTTGTCAGTCCGGTAAAACCTATTTAAGCGTGATAAAGCATGTTGAATTTGAATTGACTTAATAAGCGCATCCCTCCCCGACTTCCAAAAATAAAATACCCATTCATAAGAACGGAGTATTTCCTTATCTTCAGGAGTTGAGAGTTTTTTTCCATTAAGTGTAAAATTACCTGATACGTTATTAGTATTAATCAGGTCAAGTCCATATTGTCCATAATGTTCAAAAAACAAATCTATATTCGCTGTTTTTATTTTTTTCAAAAGGGCAGGCAGTTCACCTTTATCTTTACCGGCTCCAGCAGTCCATTGAAACATACCAAAGGTCATAAAAGAGTTATCCCAGGTATTCACCGCATCCAGGTTTCCTTCATTTTCCGAAACAGCAATCATCACATTCATTGCCGAGTTGGTTAAACCAATAGATTCGAGAGAAGATTTATTAGCATTAATAAATTTAGTTACTTTTTGTCCGCCAAAAGTGTAAACACCTTTTTTAAAGCTGGTAAAGCGTCCTTCCAGAGTACCATCTGAAACATATATTATAGTTCTTCCATTTTCTACCGATTGACGAATACTTAAACCCAAATTTATTTCATTAGGAGAACTATCCTTTGCCCAGTCCTTTCCGTAGAATACTTCCAGCTTGTTGATAATCCTTTCAGCCAGGGTTTTGTTTATCTTTCGACCATCACCTGGTATTCCTTCTTTTTTGGCAAGAGCTTTTACCGCTTTTGTTGTGCCGTTTCCGTAAACACCGTCTGCACCATATTTTTCCCATTTTAGTTCTTTGCCAAAACCAAGTTCATTAAGCAACGATTGTAATGCACTAACCCCTACAGAGTGAGGAGAATTTCGATAGAGAAGTTTTTCAATTTTATTTCCTTTAACAGCATTGTATAGATGTTGCAAATCATCCAGAATTTCGTAACGAGATAATAACTTTTTTGCAATTGCTAGTGTAACGTTTTCACCATTTCCCGATATCTTGTTCCTCTCAGCAAAATCCTTTACAGCTTTCGATGTACCACTTCCATAATCACCATCTGCACCATATTTTTTCCATTTCAATTCTTCATCAAAACCGAGTTCGTGCAGAATATTTTGTAATGCACGTACAGCGTTTTTAACTTTTGATTTTCGCTTTAAAACCGAACCGACGATTTTATCTCCTATTAATTTTTTGATGGTACTTTGATATGACATAAATGATTCCTTCCTACGTAAGTTGCCTTTTAAATTGTCGGTGATATTTTAAACCTCATTGCTAATAAAATTAAATACGCAGCAATTCTATAACAAACTAAATCAGAGTAATTTCCTGAAGCAATTTAACCGGTAAGTACTCAGTTTTGGACTAAATAAATGCTGTAAAACAACATAGAGATAGCTATTGCAGTAAATATATGCCAGAGACCGTGACCCCATCGCTTAATTGGGAATACTCTCTTAACATCCATAACCCAGACTAAGTATGCCAGCAGGAATAGTGCGAATGAAGCTATTAAGTAGCCATCTAAAAGAGACATATTGTTTTTCAACATAGTCCATACTAAGAAACCGTACGTTAGAGCTATAAATATGCTGATTTTTAAATGTATATTGCTTTTATACTTAAATCGTAAAAAACATTCCATTATTATAACTACACCAAGCATAATTAAAGCAGATAGAGAAACTTCCAATTCGTCACGATAATTTTATAATTATTAATGTATTTCGGTTTTCTAAATTATTATGGTTTTCGTTTAGGTAAATTACTTCCGTCATTCACAGGATTCTTAGCATTTGTACCATGCCCCCCACGTGAAGAAGGAAGTGATTCTGTTTTAGCAAAGAAAAATGTTTTTCCCATTCTACCCCAATGACTAACACCATGAGTTTCAACTTTATCTCCGTTTTTCGAGCGTGCATATTGATCTTGTGAAGCGTTAGTAGCGTTGTTCTTTGCAGCATCAAGTGGCCATAAATTATTATATTGATCTTTACCAGAAAATGCTTGATCCCGGATATGATCAATTGCATAATTTGATGGTAAATCGGTCTTTTCAGATGCGTGTAAATTATTAATCCTATTTTTAACCTGGTTTTTCTTGGAGTCAGTTCTTCCAGATGTCCATCTTACAGTTTGCCCCTGCATAAATAAATTTCCGAATAATACTTTTATATTCTGTGGAGCTAATCCAGTTGTTCTTGGTAGAGTATAACCTTCCGTAAGTGTCTTTCCGCCGAGTTTTTTATAAATTTCAGGTGCTTTATACCATTTTATAGGTATTGGGTCTTGGTTACTTCCTGTGGGCCATTCGTCGCCCGGTTTTTTAAGCTGTGAAAGTAAAACTGAAATAGCATACATTTCGGTCATAATATCTGCAAGTAAAGTCTCAGTTCTGGGTTTTTTCTTTAGTGATATAACATTATTGTTATGAGTTTCCATTTGAGTAATCTTAGAAATATCACCGCTATATTCAGGTTTTCCTTTTAATTTATCCAGATATTTTCCAAATTTAAGTGGTTCACCGCTTGCCATCATCAATTCAGCTGAAACACCCTGTCCTTTAAAATATAATGTATGGCTTTCATTCCCCATCTTGAACTTTTTCTTCGCACTCCACCAATCTTTAATTTTAGCAACACCTCTTTTAACCGTAGCCTTACCTTTTGCAAAGAAGGCTTTACCTTTATTTATTATCCAGTCAATTACTTTATCGAGAGCTTTATCAATAGGCTTTCGTATCTTTTTTATTACATACCGAATTTTTTTAGATATACCGCCCAATCCTATAAAACGTGCTAGAAAACTTATTAAAAGAGTCAATCCCTTAGCCATTGTGTTCTCAATATAATTAGCCGCACCTTTTATTTTTCCATAGGCTATATTGCTAATAGAGTTAAAGATGGATGTAACAAAAGTTTTAATTTGATTCCAACGTTCTATGAAGAACATAACTGTATTATAAATTGCAATGGCTGCCTGTATCAAAGCACCTACCGGATTGAGCATTGTCACTAATTTCATCATTGCTTTTGTAATAATTGTCTTTGTTACCCACGCCAAAACTTCAGTCATTATTTTCTTTTTTAAATCACCGAGTGATTCCTTCATCTTCTCCCATAGTGCAATGGGTCCTTCGGTAATTAATTTTTTCACAAATGTGACCCCTTTCTCTACAGCAGAGATGATGGTCTCACCCTTTGGACCAAGTTTTTTAACAAGTCTTGTACGTATACGGTTATACGTAAGACCAAGAATCTGTATGACCAAATTAAAAATACCTTTTAGGTCAAATTTTTTCGGTAGCTCAATTCCTGCTTCTGCCATTGTACCGAATAACCATCCAAATATTGCATTCTTAAAATGTTTGTCGAAATTGGTTGCAAATTGATTTATACCTAATTTAACAGCTGTCAGAAAGTTTTTAACGAATCCGATCGGATCATCCAATATCTTGTTAAAAACAGCTTTGCCTTTCCTGAATACATCCATCACAGATTTTGCAGCACCACCTGCAAGAGAAAGGGCCGCATCCAGAATGAATTCTTTTAATTTTGTGCCGATTGCAGAAACAAACGCTTTTATCCGCCTGAGTGTTGGTCCAAATACTTCTTTTGCAACTGCAATATTTCCAGATATACCTTTCCAGATAGACATTCGATCCCAGACTTTGGAAATAAGTGCTTTAATTCCAGACCAGGTGATATCCAGTTTGGTTATTTGTGCATCAAGCCATGTACCTGCTTTTTCGGCAGCACCTGTTTCTTTAAGTCTGTTAAATAATAAATTGCCGACAACTGGAATAAGTCCGAGCACTCCCTTCAAGATGTTGATCCCGGTCCTTGGAACCTTATCACCGGTGATCGGATTTTTCCCTAATATTACACAGATTAAACTATACCCTGGAATATAGTTAGCTACTTTATTAAGAATGCCTTTTAAAGAGAGACGCTGAATTTTTGGTGATGTTGTTTCAGCAAAAATATTTTTCTTTCTAACAGCTCCTTGTTGCATTGTATGTGTGAGTTCATGAGCTAACAGGTGTTTGCCTCCGGTGGTATCAGGATTATATTTTCCTTCATTAAAATATATATCACTTCCATATGTAAAGGCTTGTGCTCCTAATTCATTGTTCATTCCAATAGCGTTCCTATCAGTATGAACTTTTACATTACTAAAATCCGCACTAAACTGACCTTCCATAAAAGTTCTGGTACTGTCGGATATTGTTTCACCTGATCCTTTAGTGTTACTGAGACTGGTTGATAAATTCGTACTTGCTGATTCGCTTGTGTTTGTTTGTCTCTGTATTTTGGTTTGAGCCGGTGCTTCTTCAGCCTGTTTTTGGATTTTAGCCTGCGGTTCTTCTTTCTTTTCTTCCTGCTTTTGGATTTTAGTTTGCGGTTCTTTCTTTTCTTCTTCCTGTAATTGCAGTTTAGCTTGCGGCTTTTCCTTCTCTTCTTCCTGTTTCTGGATTTTAGCTTGTGGTTCTTCTTTTTCTTTTTCCTGTTTCTGAATTTTGTTAAAATTAGCAGGAGTCGTCATTACTTTATCTGCCATCATGTCGGCTTCTTTCTCATACTTATCATTAGGTTTGCCAATTGATAATTTTGTTTGAATTCTGGAAGCAGCACTGCTGTTTGCAATAATATTTGCAATCGAGTTGCTGCAACTTCTTTCCGGTTTCTTCTGCAGAGTTGTAGTATTTGTCTTTGCAAAAGATTTTGAAACGGTCGTTTTATTTGTTGATGAAAATTCAAACATGATGAGTTTACTGTAATCAAATAATTATAGCTTCTTTCCTTCCTTCTGAAATTCTTTTCTTACTCCATCATACAAATCTTCTTTAGAAATTATGGTGGTGTTTTTTTTCAGCGACATTAAAGTTGCATAACGGACAACATTCATAATTGAACCGCCCGATATTTCATAGCTTGATGATATTTCACGGAAATTTATCTTATCATCGAGAACCGACTTTTTTGAAAAAGCATTAGACCACAACTTTAATCTTTCTCCGACCCGCGGCATTGGAAAATAGATTATTGACTGAAACCTCCGGACAAATGCTTCATCAATGTTTGACCGCATATTTGATGCAAGAATTACAACACCGGAATAATCTTCTACCCTCTGCAACAAATATGAAACTTCCTGGTTTGCAAATCTGTCATGTGCATCGTTTATGCTTGTTCTTTTTCCGAATAAAGCATCCGCCTCATCAAAAAACAAGATCCAATTTTTATGTTCCGCCTGTTGAAAAATTTTTTCCAGGTTTTTTTCAGTTTCACCGATATACTTAGAGACAACCATCGACAGATCAATTTTATAAACATCAAGCCCAAAAACTTTTCCAAGAAGTGATGCCGTTAAAGTTTTTCCCGTGCCCGGCGGGCCGTAAAACAAACTTCTGTAACCGGGTTTAATTTTTTTTCCAAGTCCCATTCCGTTCAACATCAGGTGTCCGTATTCAACCCATGCTTTTATTTCCAACACCTGTTCCATTGTATATTGTTCCAGAACAAGATCGCTCCATTCAAGTTCTGTTGAGATCAATTTTGCTGGAAAGTCAGTTCCGAAAACAGGTTTCCTTGCTCTGCCTGTCGTTATTAAATCAATAATCTCAGATGAAAGAGAAAGTGGCAGGTTGAAATTAAATTCATTACGGATTGTGCTGTCTGGCTTAAGAATGTTGTGTTTTACAAAATAATGATCTGCCTCAAAGATGTGATAGAAAAGAAAACGTTTCTTTAAATCTTCACCGGCAAGAATAAACAAAGCTGTTTCGGCTGTAGGTATAAATAAACCCGTTTGAAGGTCTTTTAAACCACCGAATTCTGTAACTTGCCTGCCGGTTTCTTTATTTGTGGTTAAAAAAATATCAAGAAGCTGCGGCTTAATGTGAGGAATTAAACAAAGTATGAATATAATCCTTTCAGCAAAGGACAACCGGTAATGATTAATAAAGTTTTCATAAGTGGAATTATCTGCCTCGATTGAAGGCGGTTCTATCTCAAATATATCACGGTAACCACATTCCCGCCCGAAGTGCAATTTTATTCGTGTATTAATAACTTTAAGAAACCACTCAAGCTCGGTTTCCAACGAAAATGCGTTTTTTTCTATTATATTGTTTACCATTCAACGTAAATAGGTTTATTCATCCAGCTATACTTAACAATGGAGATACCCCAGGGTAATGTATCAAGAATTATGTCGTGTGCTTTTCGTTCTACTTTTAAGAGAAAACCATTATTCTTGATTTCTATTTTTCCTTCTCTTTTAAGAAATGCTTCCCTGAAACTTTTTTCTGTCGTATTTTTCAACACCTTCCAATTTTTGATTACCGACTTCATAAGTTCATTACATTCAT
Source organism: uncultured Ignavibacteriales bacterium (assembly GCA_913053915.1). The sequence goes on from CAJXGP010000002.1 coordinate 6,843, forward strand.
TTTTTATTTCATTGGTTAATTCGACTTCTTTCGGAACAGGAAAAGTTAAATCCAGACCACACAATAGTTTGTTGAGTAGAAGTTCATATTCCGGTGTATTTCCTTCACCGGTAATAAAGTATTGTATAATAAATACAGCCTTAATCTTATTTTCTTCCTTAATAAACTTATTTCCTTCAATAAGTTTTAACACTTCAAAAAATCTTGGAAGGTAAGGATTAATCAAAACCAATCCTGCATTGGAAATAAATATTTCTTCAAATTCCCCTTCATGTTCTTTTACTAATTGTTCCGGTTCAATTTTTTCTGTTTTATCGGTATCGAATATTTCTTTGCCGGTTTTATCTTTAGTTTCTATATATGCAGATTCTTTAATTTGTTTTTCTTTTGAATATTTTTCTTCCTTCTCAATCAAGTCATCATTGTGCGTGCTTTTTGCTTTCTCGATAGACGCTTTTGTTTGATGAATCAAGTCATCATCGTGCGTGCTTTTTGCTTTCTCGATAGATGCTTTTGTTTGATGAATCAAGTCATCATCGTGCGTGCTTTTTGCTTTCTTGATAGATGCTTTTGTTTGATGAATCAAGTCATCATCGTGCGTGCTTTTTGCTTTTGATTTTACTTTCCCGATAGATACTTTCGTTTGGTAGATCAAGCCATCATCAAAAAGAGCAAGTTCAATTTTGTACTCTTCTTTAACAAACCAAACAAATTCAATAGTTAATTTCTGTTCAATCTTTTTTTCGGTAATTATCTTTTTGAATTTCCTTAAAAGGAACACATGTAATTGCTGCGGTATCCTTATTTGTTGTGCTTTAAGTATATCAACTTTTTCGAGTAGTGGAGTAATTTCTTCTTTCCAAATTTCGATTGAACCGTATTGTTCTTTGTAAAGTAATTGAAGTAGTTGTTTGATTGCCGAATTTTTGAATTGTTGTATTATTCTTTCGATCGGTTCAGATTGAGAGGATATTTCTTTAATAAACCGTTTTACTTCAATCGGTTTTTCTTTTATTACTGTTTTGAATACTTCTTCAATACTTTTTTCTTTGAGATCACCCCACCAAGGGATAGTACCTTTTAATATGAAGTGTTTAATGAGTTCGAAGAAATATTCGTTTTCGGTAAGACTTCCTTTTAATTTTTCTTTTTTATCCGAAAGGAGGAGAGGAGACTTAATCAGTTTACCGTTTTTTGAAACAACTTCGCCGGTTAATTTTATCGAGCCTTGTTTTACTTTTTCTATAACGGTTTCATAAAAACATTTCTTAAGTTTTTCTATAAATTCATTATCAAATTTATTTATGTTTATGGAACCGAGATCAAGTTCAAGTTGATTCAGAAATATATATTCATCTTTGCCACAAATTTCCGAAAACAATTCATCAAGGAGTTTCAATATTTTTTCATAATATAATCTTCTCATGCTATTCTGAATTTGAAAAGCATTTTCTTTGTCCGGTAGTTCAAGAGCTATAACCTGTTTTTTTATAATATGTTTTTGCTCACTCATACTAATACCGAACTAAATCTTTCTAGCACAGTCATCAGTACCGGTTTGTTTTCAGCAGCTTTAAATGCCGAACCGATCATTTTGCTTAATCTATTTTCCGGATTAATATCAATCTTCGTTTTCTTAAAAGCGGAAACTGTTTTTCCGATCCATTTTAACATTAATTCTATTCTGCTTCCTGTTTTTATATCTTCTTTCTGCAATGCTATTAAATTGAATAACTGGCTCAACTGAAGAAGTACAAGATTATAAGTAAACTGTTTTTGTTTTTGAGCCCCGGCACCTTTGTATTTTTCAATACGTTTGACTGTTGTATTGAGTAAGGCGGAAAATTCTTTGGCTATTTCGTTATCCTTGGCTCCTGTTATGTATAGCTTTTTTGTTTCGGCTTTTTTCAGCTCTTTATTAATGTTATTTAAATATTTCTTTGTATCACGGAAAGCGGCTACATTAGGACTCAAAGCATCTTTAAATGAATTATGTGAAGTTAGGTTATTAAGTATATCCACATTGTTATTAAATGACCCTATAATGTTATCACCGGTTGTTATTTTATCGGGCGAACCTCCAACAACAATATTATCCGGTTTAAAAGTATGAACCGTTATATTATCGCCGCCGTCGGACGGAAATATTGCTCTGGTGGGAATTGTTATAACATCCACCTTAGTATTGCTACATTTATTGTTAATTGCGACAAGCGAAATATTATACTGCCTGCCTGGTTTGGCTCTTGTTATAATAATTTCCGGTTCGAAACCTTTAAATACTTTTTTGTTATCTAATTTCCAAATGTACTCCTTTGCGTCTTTAGAAAGATTCTTTACATTAACCCGATAAGTTGCCGGGTTAATTTCCGGGTTCGGTTGAATTATGTCAACGATCTTAAAGTTGGCAACAGGATTTAATACTCTAACCGTAAGTTCGGCTCTTCCGCCGGAAGTTGCATTGAAAACAAAAGTATTAATTCCTTCTTCAACATCATCGCTGGTAGGAATAAAAACAAATTTACCGTTTCGCGGTTCAACACCAGGTCCTACTACTTTACCCTTGATGCTTAGAGTAAATTCGTGAGGTGTTTCATCGTATTTACAGAATATATCCTCCTTGAGAGAAAATTCTACTTTTTCTGCCGGGGGTAATTTAATTTGTGTACTATAGGTTGATGTACAAATACCATTCTTAATAGTAAGTTTAACTGTTACTGTTAGTCTTTTATCCTTAAGAATGTATTGATGTTTAATCTGCGGTCGATTGATAGAGGGAGTACCATCACCGAAATTCCATATATATTCATCCGCATCCGCAGTTTCTGCATCGAAATAAACTGTATACTTATTGCCTTCAACAGGCTTGGGTTTAACGACGAATTTCGCGGTGCAGGAATTAATGGTAATAGTCTTACTTTCTTCATCACTGCAGTCGTCTTTTTTAACTTTTAGTGTAATATCAAATGTGTTTTTCTTCGAGATATCAAATTTATTCAATGGATCGTATTCACTGGATATGTTATTGTCTCCGAAAGTCCATGCATATTTATCCCCGTCTATCATTAAACTGTCGAAGCTTACTACCGCAAATTTATCTACTATTTTTTCAATCTTATAAATGAATTCTGCTGTACAATAAGGAATTTTAATTGTTTCGGTAACGGAACCGGTACAGTCTTTTTTCTTAACCGTCAAGGTGACATCGAATTCCTGTTTATCGGTTAAATCAAAAGTATGTTCTGGATTTTGTGAAGTCGCTCCCTCTTCACCGTCTCCGAAATCCCAGGAGTAACTCTCCGCATCAATAGGAATTCCAGTGAACTTAACGGTACGTTTCGGTGAATCCGGTTCCGGTTTGTCGAATGAATAAGTAAAATTCGGCTGAAGTTTAATAACGTTTACAAGCAGCTCGTATGTATTCAGGTTAACAAAATAAGTTATTTTTTTTAACCCTGCTCCCGCTTGCTTAGGATTAAACTTATATTCACCTGTTTCAGTATCCTTTGAAATACCATCGCCTTTAACTTCACCACCTGGTGGTTCGGCAATAACGGTATAATTGGTATCATTATTACTGCAATATGAATCATTCGGTAATTTAAATACAACTTGAACGGGTGCGGCGACAAATGTTATAGGCGGGCAATCGCTGCAGCAGATATAAGGAAGCGCAAAATCTGCCACTACGGTTCCTTCCTCGTTACAAACAATTATAAATGTACCTCCTGCCGGTACCCCTGCCATATGAACAACGCCGGAATGATCCTGAATAAAATAAGTGAAGAGTGTGAGCTTAAGAATTTCTTTAACTCGTTTTTTATAAACTTTGATAAAAGATTGAAACTGCTTTAAAACACATTTCTCTATTAATTCGGTAAGATGAATTAAAATTTCACTTTCTTTCCCTGTACGTATATAATCCGGGTTCTTTAAATTTTCGTTAATATTACTCTTATAATCGGATGCTATCTCGATAAGTTCTTTTTCTGTGGTTTCTACAATATCCTCGTTAAAGTTGATGATTTTTTCAGGTATTGAAGAGGCAAGGGCTTCAATTGCTCCAATAAGTTTTACAGGACGATAATACCTGTCAATTATATTTCCTTTAGAATAACCACCGATGATATTAACAAACTTATTCTGATTTTTTTCAATGTAGCTTATTAAATTGCCGGAGCCGTGTTTTCCGTAATTCAAATATAGATTACCAACAGAGTTATGTGCTAGTTTGTATTCACCGGACTTTTTGAGAAAATCTCCTCTCTTATAGGTTTTTGCCATTAATGTTTTTGCAATATTTGCGGCATTGTATCTGGCACCCAATCCTAACTGTTTGCTCATATCAGTGTATCTGAAACCTTTGAATTCAGAAATCCCGGAATTAGCACTACCCGAAGATACAGCGCTAAGCTTAATCATAATGTTTTCCGTTTCACCGGATTTGATTGTAACAGCAAGCGAATAAGATTCGAACCCCATAAAATCAACCGAAACAACATACTGTCCCGGCTGGATGTTTTTAATTGTGAATATACCTTTTTGGTTTGTAGTAGAACCGCTTACTGTAACCTGATCCGCTACTCTTTTCAGTATTACATTTACCCCGGGTAATAATTTATTTTTCGTAGTAGCGTAAACAGTCCCTTTTAAAGTTCCCGGTTTTTGCTCTTCGGTTTTTTCAACGTTAAAATCGAGTTCGGCAAAAAATTTTATTTTGTGATGAAGGAAACAGGCATACTCGGTAATTAAAGATTTGTACATTAGTTCAAGATCGGTAAAACGGCAGTCGAGTTTTAAATCCCCCTTGGTTGGTTCTTTACCAAGATCGAGCTTCATCACTTTAAAAGGAAGATTATAATTATCTACATCCTTTAATAAACCGGGAAGAACCGTATTGCAGGGTTTATTTAAATGCCCTTCAATTCTATAGAAACCATATTTATCGGTATCGAACAATAACGGGTTTTTAACAAATTGCGGTGTAAGTTCTTCTTTATAATAATGCGAATAGTAAGCGAGATTTAGATACGGTTTACATTTTTTAATAAACTCGTAATTCCATATGTGATGGAGAAATACTTCTTCTTTCCGGAACGGGTCTTTATCGTTTAACCTGTAGTAATAAGGAATGGATCTTTCACTTAACCCAGTACCTTTCTCTCTGCTTGGTGTGATTTTAACATCAATTGACTTACCAGTCTCAATATGGAAAGCATAACTAATATAAACCAGTCGTCTAAAAAGCATTTTAACTTTTTTAAGCAGTTCATTCTGCCCATTATAAATATGGGGCTGAATAAATGAATGCCTGTAAACCGACAAATCACATTTATCATCCGGTATAACTTCGCCAAGCATTAAGTGCCGTGGAAAACACCTTTCGTTATAACAGCACTCAGTAGTAAGATCAAAAGCTGCTTCTTTGAATTCGTTGTATGAAAGAATAATATCTTTTAAATAATCATATATATACTGTATTCCATGGTTATATTTTTCTTTTAACCCTTCAACATTCTTCCCAATATTTATTTCATTAAAAGGATTGTTGTTATAATTATACGAGAGAACCGGTTCAAATGTTTTGTAACTTTCGTATAATGCTTCTTGAATATCAGCCACAGATCCTTTTATCGGTTTCTGATATAATTTTAGAATTGCGTCGTAATTTTGGTAATCATTCTCAGATATCAAATTAGCTTCACGTCCTATAGAAATTTCGGGTAATCTAAATTTGCGATTTACATTTTCATCAAAACTTTTTATTCCTTTACCAGGGGAACAATCTTTAATAATATCAGCAAGATCATTTAGATTGATCAGAAGTTTTTTAATGCAATGATTAATACGTTTACCTTTTTCATTACAGTCGTCGCCGGTACATGTTTCAAGATCCTGTTCATACCTTTCTAAGTATAGAATTATTGCTTTGCCCTCAAGAAATTTTGCGGTGAGTTTTTCTATAGTTTCATCTTCACTCTGCGTAACGGAGGGAAGAAGTTCCCATAATTGTATTTGTGAATTTTCATCACCGAACTTATCATATTTACCGGGATCTTTATATGGTTTGTATCGTATTAATTCCGATTGAGGTGAATAAATAAGATATCCCTCGGTGGTTATACCGACTCCTTCGGTTATAGTGATTTTAACGGGTGCTCTATCAAACTTAACCTTAAATCCACAGACAATTCCAACACCGATCAATTTGGATCGTGTTAGTCGGTCATGTTTATCGAAGTAAGTCGTAAGTTGATTAAGCTGTTCCGAGGTTAATACCTGGTTAGGTTCAAACTTTGGGTAATATTTACAAGCTGTCATTTTCATCCTCGCTTATTGATCCTAATATGGAATGATTTAATAATACCACATCTAATTCATTCTGATTTTTGCAGTCGTACAATTTATTTTCGGGATATACACTTCTTAACGATTCCAGAACTTCAACCAATTTGTTCTGTTTTTTTGATAATAAATTTTTATTCGGCTGATGTTTTGAAATTTCTTTGAGCCAGTTCCTATATGCTTTTTCAAATTTTATCATCTGTTCTTTGGTAACCCAGCAGACTTTTACATGCACGTGAGCCGGAGCTTCCATTCTAATTGTTGATTCAAAATATCTTCGGAAATCAAAATTGCGAAATCTTTCTGGCCAATAAGGAACAACGGTGGTAACTCTGAATGAATACGGGTCTTTAAAACCTGAGCAGCTCTTACACGATTTTTCAACACATACTTTCATTAACCGGTCTTTAATTGTTCTCGGTCTAAGCAGTATGTGTTCGACTAAGTAAACACCTTCGCATTCAAGCATACTATCATTCATATATTTCACGATAAGCCGCACGGTATCTTTTACTTCATCCTTATCATTAAAATATTTAATCATACGTGCAATAATTTCACCGGTATCATCTTTAAGTACAATATGAAAACGTCCGTCCGATGTTTTTTTTATTTCGTAATTATTTTTTTTAACGCCATATGATATTACAGCTTGAATTTCTTTTCTCGCCTTTTCTTTACTTTCGTAACGGGTTGTGCTACTTAAAAGAATGTTTCCGTCTTTATCTAAAAGTCTGAATCGATATTCGTCTATTTCGTCGGTGTCGGTCTCGTTATAAATTTCGAAAGACGATGCAATACAATCGGATAGTGTTCTTCTTTCGTAATTGTTGATTCCGAGAAGACGGGTTATTCTGCGTTGTAAACCCGTTACATTTTTGGTATCCCAAATCTCGGTTGGGTCTTTATAGTTAAATGTTTTTCCTCTATTATAGCTGAACTCATCGTAATCGGAAAGGAAGTTTATTTTGTCGTTTATCAGTTCGGAGGAGGCTTTCTTTTTATCCATCGTATTCATCAGCAAGACATAATCGGTGAACTGTTCCGCAAAGCGGGACATTAAATGATCTAGGAAACGGTTGCGCCTGTCTTCATAAGTGGATTTACTTTCAAGGATATCTTCCCGCTCTAATTCTGAGGAATTATTATCCGGGTTATTTATAAAAGTTTCCCAATCGGTTTTGTAAGTTGAATAATCATCTATATCAATTGACCTAAGGTCAAGAGTATCTACAAAATCTTTCACCAAGTAATGAAGATTCGGGAAGTTTGTTTTATTTCCTTCTTCATCTTTGAAGAGATTATGTGAGTAGTATGTCTTCTTTATATTAGGATTTGTAGAGAATAAATCCCGAACGTGTGCAAGCTGTGCAAAAAAGTTTGCGAGTATTTGGTCATAAAAAAGCAAATAAACTTTAAGTTGTTTTGCTAGTGCTTTTCTTTCTTTGCTTGCCGAAGATGGAAGTCCTTCTATACCAATTCCGTAGTTTAAAGGAAAATCGTTTTGAATTGAGTAATAGTTTTGTATTTGTTGGTCTTTTCCTTTCGGTACAGGTATATCATAATCTTGTTTTGCAAGGTGTTTGGAGCGATTAAGTTTCTCAAGTTCATCAAGATTTTCAAGCGTTTCTTCTTTATCCACACGGTAGGGAACGAGTCCTTTGTAAAAAACAATCTTAGAATGGTTAATACATAATTTTGCTGCTCTGCCTTTTTTGAGCATCAAACACCACTTTTCACCTTCGGTTTGCGGTTCGCAATTATAAAGATTGGAAATCATTATATCTTTAACCGCAACAACATCTTTTATATCCATTATTATTTGGATGAAATCAGATACATGAATTACATTTTTAAATACTGATTTCTTCAGTTCATCTTCATCAATAAAACCATGATTTAATATAGGTCCGTTGAAAATTTCGTCAGTCTTTTTTCCTCGTTCGGTTAGTTCTTTTATTGTGTAGAAATTAACCGGCGGGGCAAGAAAGTTTTTGATATCGTAATAAATTTGTGCAAGTACTGTTTCAAGGTCGGCAGCGGAAGTAACTTCAATATCAGCACAAACAACTATTTCTTCAACATCAACGGCTTTGAATAGGTAAAAATCTTCGCATAGATTTCTTGTCGAGTGAAGAATCTTGTAAGCATCGGAGATAATCAATAATGCTTTTTCAATCATTAATTTATAATGATAAAGAAGACTCTCCTTATCCGTTCTTTTTAGTTCATTCTCAATTAATGATTGGTTATCTGTTGATTTCAATCCTTTGGAACGAATAAGTACTTCTTTTTTTGTGGTTTCATTTTCATATTTTATTTCAAAGGAAGCTCTGTAATTTTGGGACTGTGCTATCGCTGTTATATTTTCAATCTTATAAGATTGAGGTTTGCCGGTTTTATTAAAGTAGGTATTCCAAGCGGGCAGAACTATTTCTATGTTGAATTCTTTATCATTTTTTTTGATTGTTCGTTCGAAGCAGTAAAGATTTAAATTCCCCAGTTCGTCATCATCATCAAGCTCAAGTATAACATTATAAATACCGCTTAGTTTTATCTGTTCGATATTTCTTTTTTCTAAGGGCGAAAGTGATAACTTGCTTTTTTGACAATTAAGAAAAATATCATGTTCGGCTTCCGAAGCAATTTCAAGCCAGGCATTTTTTATTCCTTTCACATCAATTAATACTTTTCTAAAATCATTTTCGGTTACCGGATTGTTTGTTAAAATCTGTCGTGCTGTAAAAAAGTGTTTGTTTAATTTATCACTTCCGCCGTTCGAGAGTATATCTTCAATTAAATAATTACAGCGGTAACCGAGATCTGTAATTGCATAAGCTAAAATTTCAAGTTGAGTTATTCCGGGATCGTGAACATTATAATCGGTCCAAAGTTCGGAAGCTAAACTTTCTATATACTCGATTCCTTTTGAACGCAGAAAATTATAATCCTCACCTTTGTCTAATGTGCGTTCTTTCTTTATGTAGAGTTCTTGTTCAGCCATCAGCAGTTAACTACTTCGTTAATATCGTGTTCGTTGTTCGAAACGAATATTGATCTTGATGTTGCCGGTTCCGCTTCATCAGTGTATTTGCTTTCGGTTTTTCCCTCTTTCGTTATGATCTGTATCATTTTAAACTCTGCCACAAAATCAACGTAATCTCTCTCTTCAATAAAATTGAGTATAACCGATTTGTGAATTTTACCGCCGAAGGATATTTCGCTTCCTTCTTTATAAGCCCAGGGAGAAAGAAACTCTTTTATATCTTCCTGCAGTTTGGATTTGTAATAACCCCAATCATATCCTTTTTTTAATTGCACCTGGAATTCAACTCTTATTTTTTCATATAAAGGATTTAGGACCTGCAGTTTCTCCGCGGCGAAAAGGGAAATCTTTTTCTTTAAAAAATCTTTTATATTATTAAGAGTACCGACAGAAACTCTTGGTTCCAAAGAGTTTACGGAATTTTTATTATAAAGATTCGGTATAACAACAACGGTAACATAACCGGGTGCAAACTCTGAAGTATTGGGGATATAAGTACTGTGATTAATACATTTTACTTTATAGATATCCGGAAATTCCTGCAGTATAAGTTTTTCATAATCCCATATTGTTATACCGCGGCTTTTATGCCTAAGTCTTTCACTTACCCTTGTATAAAAATTTTGATCGTTTTCTATGGGCTTACCCCCCAGTGACGCATAGGGCTGACTTACTTTTTTAATGCTTGCATCTTTATTAACAAGTTTTGCAATAGTTTGCGCGGGTAAAACGCTTTCTAAGAAATCATCCGCATTATCATTGTCTTTAAATGTTGCAGAAGCCGCTTGTGCAATAATATCGAGAGTTTCACATACTGCACCGCTGTTTTTATCTACCGAGGCTTTAATCCAATGGAGCCCGCTCGGCATAATTGTATTATCTTTATCGGCAGCCGACGGAATTGAAAATGTGATTATACCGGATTTGATTAGACTGTTTGTATCATCTGATATAACTTCGGTATCCTCAAAAATTTTCCATTCATTATTACTTAAATACGACCAGTTAATTTCTTGTTTAGGTAATTCGGGATCCGCACTTCCTTCGGCAATTTGAAAAAGGAGCGATAAATTTTCAGTCGGATCAAGATCTTTAATACCGATATATAATTCGCCCTCACTTTCCAAATCTTTTGTATCGTTGTTAAACTCCAAGGTTGGTAGAAGATTAACTTTATTCGAACTCGCTTTCCTTTCTTCTTTAATTCCGAACGGATAAATGTGAATAAACTTTTCTTTACCTGTTTTATAAGAGCTGTTAGCTTTGACATTAATTTCCGTAGTTGCTTTGTAATCAATCCAAAAGTCTTTTACTAAGGGAGTGTACGGTTCATTTGGTATTGCATTTTTTTTGTCAGTATCGTTCGGATCATTAGCATATTCTATTATAGCCTTTGTATATGCATCCCTGTATAAACCGTGACCGAATGCATCGGGTGGATGGGTTAAAACGACTCTGAAAAACCCGCGTCTTGTATCAGTTGTATACTCCCCCAGATTTTCACTTATTACTTCACCATAATATGAAAGAGTATCCGGAAATATGAACTCTACATCTATTGCTGTTGTCGCATCGTTTTTATCAAAGATTGGTTTGTTATCTTCAACTTCTTTCCAAACATTGTCATAAAGTACTTCTCCTTTCACCTTGAAGTCTTCGTTATCTGTTAGTGAAATTAACGGATGATAATAAGTCTTTAAGTGGGTATTCGGTACATCTTTCCATTCAATATGCAGTGTTATATATTCTATATGTTTTTGAAATATTTCTTTACTTCCAACATAAAAGCTTGAACCCTTGCCTGGAATTGTTGTGAAAGGATAAAAGGGTTTCCCCGGTTTAAGAAGCCCACTGTCATTTTGTAGAATTAAATCCTTCAGATTGGTAACTTCGGTTGAAATATCTATTTTGGAAATAGTTACATTCTTTAAAGTCTTGTATATGTAATCACTGTCGGTTTCGTTAATGAGAAGTACTTTTAATACCGGGAATTTGGAGTCAAAGTTGTCTTCCAGCTCACTGTTGTTAAATGCAAATGTTGGTTCGGCTTCGGTACCAAGCTCTATCACAAACTCTAAAAATTTATTAGAGGTATTAATATTAACCGAATCTATATCTGCAGTTACCCATTTCTTTTCACTGCTGAAGGAAAATGTTAATGCTTCTTTTATAGAAATTTCCCTCCCAACCAAATCCGTTAAATCATTATCGGTTGTGAAAGTTATTGTAATTACTCTTGTACCTTGGTATAAAAAGAAAATCGGGGAGGTAATGGCAAGACCGATATCGGTAAACAACATTGTGCGATTATCTTCCGATTGATAACCGGTATCGGTTTTCTGACTTTCACCGAATGTCTTCCATTTCGGTTCATCCATGTCAAACTTTTTTCCACTACCGTCTTTTGAGTTTGCAACCGGTGCGGAGTAAACCCTATAATTATCCTTTTTATCAACAAACACTGATTTTAATTTATCTACCGCACCTTTGTTAAAAACCGTGTCTTTATCTACTTTGTAAACAACTTCATTTCCCTCACTGTCACGTCCAGCTTTAAGCTGGGTTGCTTCTTTAACAAGGTAGCTGTCTACTTGTTTTGCCAATTCGAAAATAACGTGAACCGTATCAGGTACCGCTTCATTAGGTTTGAGCCGCAGAACTCTTTTATAATAAAAATCAAGATGCCGTTTAGTTATTTTATTTATACTTCCCTGTGCATACCGGAAAAGCTGAAGAAATGCCAAGAGCAAAGCCATATTCGGTTCATGTGAAGACCAGTTTTCTAATGTTTCTTTTAAGTAACCGGGAGAATTATGTATTAATCTTGATTGAGCGCCGATGAATTTATCGACATATAATTTTAGTTTATCTGCGGCAAATTTAACCTGTTTTATTTTTGTTGACGAAGTACTGAATAGAGATCCATCTTCGTTAATAGATGATAAATAACTACTCCAAGATACCGGTGTAGATGAGGTTGTATCTATCCATATTTTATTAAATTTACTCACAAGGAAATCATCCTTGTAAACGAACGGATAACATTTATCGGTAATATCATCGTACAAATAACTATTTGTAGATGCAAATTTATAAGCAGCTACTAATTCTTTAAGTAAGCCTTTTAGCTGCGAGGATATTGTTTGTTTTAATTCGGTATTAAGTTTAAGACCTGCTGCCGAAGTTTTATACCAGGCGTTTAATTCATCAGATATAAAAAAGAGATGTTTGAAAATATTATTTAATACAGCTTTAACTTGGTTGTCAAGATTAACTGCATTTTTTATAAAACTAAAATGGGCAGTAAAACACTCTTTAATTTCACTTAAATCTTTTTGTGATATAATTGAAATGATAGTCGAGACATCATTCTCGACAAAATCTTTCCAGTCATCGTCAGGTTCGTTATCCTTATTATAATACTGCACTTTTTTGGAGTAATTTCTAATAAACCAAAGCAGATCGTTAATATCACGTTCGTCAACTTTTACATAACTCGTATGCAGAGCTTTAAGTAATCTCTGTTTTTGACTTACTCCGTCACGTACAAGAGGGTTCTTTATATCACAGTTCCCGTTCATATATTAAGATTTGCTCCTTCGTTTATGTAAAAAGGATAAACAAAATTATATCTCGAGTTCGTTGATCGAATTGTATACTCCAATGTTATTAATAGAATACCTTCTTCTTGTTTTGCTTCAAGAATTATATCGTCAAGCTTTATTCTTGCTTCAAAGTAAAGTATAGCCGTTTCAATAAGATCTTTTATATATGCCTTCAGTGAAGTATCGATCGGAGCGAATAATAAATTTTTAAGATTTGTACCATACTTCGGCTGCATAATTCTTTCGCCGATTGTTGTTGAGAATAATATTTCCAGGCTACTGTTTATATCTTCTTTATCCACAAGCATTTCAACAGTTGCTGTATTTTTATTGAACTCGGGCGGAAAACTCCACCCTTTTCCGAGAAAGGGATACTTTGCCATATTAGTTATCCTATTATTACTGTCGGACTACCAACTGCTGCCGATGCACCGCAGATACAAATATCACCCACACGTAAAGCAGGTTTACCTCCTATCAATACCGTTATACTTCCCATCGGGAATGGGCTTGCTGTTGGCTGATGAACCAACGGAGGAATTGGACATACGTGCATATCTGTTGCAACTGCTGCGGGCATACCGCCGATTAAAACCGTAGGTATACCAGGACCGGTTACCGTTCCCCCGTGTGTCGAAATGTCTCCCACTCTAGCTGCCGGCGGCATATTATTAATCCTTTCTTTCTGTGCTTTTGTATCCCTGTGACTACGATAAAATACGGAGACACAGAGAGAGATCACAAAATTTTAGTTTATTTGTACTAAAGAACCTTTTAAGGTTGCGATGGCGCTACTTGTAACTTCTGCACCAGCTGAACCTTCCGCTTTAAATTGACCTTTGGCTTTTATCTCTATATTTATTCCTTCAACAGTTAGATTACCGCTTGCTTTTATACTTACATCCGCTGCACTTTCCATAGTAATACCATTTGAGTCCATAGTAATTTTATTTCCGTTCTGATCTTCAAGTTTTATCGCACCTTCGTCATCGGTTAATATAACTTTATTTCCTCCCGGAGTTTCGACTGTTACAATTTTCTTTTCATCATCAAATAGAAGTTTCATTTTACTCCGAGTAATAAATCCTTTTTCGGGATTAGATGCACTTGCTGTTATAGGAGCAGGTTTTGCACTGCTGTTTAGCATTCCTAAAATTATTGGTTCGCGCGGGTCTTCATTTAAAAATCCGAGCACAACTTCATCTCCGATTTCCGGTCTAAAAAAGGATCCCCTGTTTTCACCTGCATCTAAAGTTGAAACCCTTGCCCAAACACCGTTTTCGTTGGGATCAACCAATGGCATTTTTACAAGTACTCTGTCTTCACCGTCCGGATCATTTGCAAGCTGAGTAACAACACCGATTTGTAAACCCTGCACCGCAGGTAACAAACCCGCTGCGGGTGTATCAAGAATATCATTCGATTTAGAGAACCATTCAGGAGAAAGTCCGAATTGAATATCTGTTTCCCAATTCTGCAAATTAATTTGATGACGAACAGCACTAATAAAATTTTTACCATTGAATCGCTCACCTACACCATTCAACTCAAGCATATCGCCGGGACTTATTTTTCCGTATCCCTGCGACATTACTCTTCCTCTTATTTTGGCGAGTTTACTTTTTAATAATTTACTGTTAGCCCATGCTTTTAATTCCTGATCGGTTACCTTACCGCTATGCTTTTGGTTAAATTCATCAAGGCTTATCACATTTGTTAAATTGCTGGAATTAATGTTACCCGGTTCGGTGATACTTGGATCTTGCCCCTCTTCTTCAATCACTTCCTGGGTCGAATAATCCCATGAGCTTGATTTAACCGAAGTTAATTGATAGCGGGCATCCATCTCCGCTTCAAAGTCGAGCATTGATGAACCGTAAACTAAAGACAAAACCGGATCGGTTGAAGTATCGGGAGCTTTAACGGTTATCTTTCCGTCATTAACAAAAACAAGCTTACCGTTTGCCTCGGCACGTGAAACTATAAAATCCCAATCCGTTGAATAAAACTGTACCATTTCTTTATGATCAACGTCGGTCGATTCAATATCCGTTTCCATTCCGTATGGTTTAATTATTTCAGAAATTATATCGGAATCTTTCGAATCATAAAAATACTTATTCTGTTTTCCTACGGTCATCTTTATCGCTTTATCCCTGCAGTTAATGCGCAGATAAGAAGATTTATTTTTTTTTGCTTTTATGGAATGATTGATTATTATCCCTTTGAATATTACACTTTCATCGGAATGATATCCGGCAAGAATTTCAATCTCTTTGCCTGGAATGAATAAATCTTTATTACTTAGCTCAAAATCTTCCTTGGCAGTATCGCCATCGAGAAGGATAATTTGTGTTTTCGGAATGCGGTTAACTTCTTTTTCAACGGTAACGGAAACCACCTGATACTCTTTGCTAATTTCGGATCCGTCCGACTTGATAGTTATCGTTGGTAAGTCCGTTGATTTTTCAACCGGTATGACTCTATCTTTACTCATTTTGATTTATCTGATTTTATTGGAGGAAACTGAATAATATCTCCCGGGTTTAAATTTCTAAAATTTGTTAAGCCGTTTGCTTTAGCCACGTCGGAATAATATTTTGTGTCACCGTATATTTCGTAACAAAGAAGTGGCAGATTCTCCCCTTCTTTTATTTCCCTGTAATGTGATAAATCGGGTGAACTGTTGTTCTCTTTTGCCGTACGTAAAACATCATCAATGTTTTCGGCGAAAGTTGCGTTTATTTTTGCGCGTAGAGGGTATCCATCCGGTTCAAACAAACTATAAGTTATATCTGCAGTTTTGAGAATACATTTCGATACGAGTTTGCCCCAGGTTATCTTTAAATACAGTGGTCGGTGAATTTCACCGTCGACATTACCGGTAAGTGTGAAGAATTTATCAATTTCGTCGGATACATCTTTTTTTACACCGGTTACGCCTGTACCATCAAATAAAAACTCGAAGATATATTCCTGCGGCTTAATCTTACCGAATTTCTGAGGAGTACCTGTAGTACCCTTACCTTGAGCTTCTTCGTATTCAATTTCATACTTCTGTGAATAAGATGAAGGATTGAACATTACTTCAAACTCATCAACCCTTGTATTGTATTCAAGGTCTTTATACGCTTCGATTTTTAGTTTTTTTAATTCGCCGTACATAATTATTTTTCAGTGTCTCCGCGCCTTTGAGGTTAATTATTCACCACTAAATCGCAAAGATTTTTTTATCGTTCTTTTTCTTTTTTTAATATTTCAAGAACCTGTTCAACGCAGTCTTCAATAATTTCATCACGGTCTATTTTTTCAGATGGTTTTTTCTTTTTTTCATTTTTCGTTTGTTCATCAACAACTGCTTTAATTACAAGTTCTTTTACTTCAACAGGCATTAAAAATCTCCTTATAATTTAATTCGTTTGAAATAACTGTAAGCCAGTTGAAGAGTTTCTATTACGATTGAATTATCCGTTGCTTTAAAGTCCGAGACTGACCACTTAACAGGCCACGCATTAACGAAACTGAATGTATCTGCTACCGGCTCATGCACTTCATTTAATAATGTTACATTTACAGTAGTAGGGGAAAACGTAAAATTCTCGATTGCGTCCTTGCACCAGGAGATTAATTCCGAGTCCGTTAACAACCCTCTTTTAAGAATTAGGTTGGAATATTTTGCACGATTGGGAAGACGATAAGCAAACCTGTTCTCACCGCCTTCTATAAATTCTTCTACTCCAAGTTCGGCGCTTAAACCGGAGACTTCCTGGAAACGTGCGTCATTGCTGTCAGACGGAAGCATACCGAATTCTACCCGAAAGTGAAAACCAACCGGTGGATAATATCCAGGCATATTTTTACTCGTTTTCTATTGACAAACCTTCATGTGCAATTTCAATCGATTCGATTGCTACTTCGTTGCCTGTTGCTTTCAAACCAGGTCCTTCAACTTTAACGGGGAATGCGTTCGTAGCTTTCCACGTCATAACAGGCTCGTGGTTTTCATTTAAAAGACTGATAATTAAATCACGCCTTTCAACTTTATTCAGCTTGGTAGTATTCAACCATTTGTAGAATTCATTATCCGTAGGAAGAACACCTCTTTTCATAGTTATATTTCCGTATTTCGGAATACCGGTCATTTTAATTGCGGAATACTCGGGACTTAATCCGTCCCTGTATTCTATAGCCTGGTTTTCAATATTCAAGCCCGATACTTCGGCAAAGCCTAAATTAGTGCCGCCCCATTGCACTTGGAAATGAAACACTGGTAATGGATAGTCAGCCATTGTTATTCACCTTTTATTATTATTAATTGTATTCTTTTAATAGCTAAGTTCTTCTTATGATTCCTGCATCTTGTGAGAGAACTTAAGGATAATAAATTCAGCCGGACGAACGACCGCCATTCCTATTTCAACGTTCATCCTTCCTTCTAAAATATCCTGTGCAGTCATAGTAGTACCGAGACCGACTTTAACAAAAAATGCTTCGTCAGGTTTTGCACCGGCAAGCGCGCCGTCTCTCCACTTTTGAGTCAGATAGTTCTCAATCATCGATTTAATTTTTATCCAGGTATTTGCATCGTTTGGCTCAAAGACTGCCCAGTAGGTTGATTTTTTAACCGACTCTTCAACCATATTAAAGAATCTTCTAACGGGTACGTATCTCCATTCATTATCATTTCCTGCCAGCGTACGTGCGCCCCAAACTAAAATACCTTTACCGGTAAAAGCCCTTATTGCATTTATTGATTTTCCGGCAACCACATCTACATTCAAATCTTCCTGCTCCTTGTTATCGATAATTTCGGTAAGCTTACTCACGCTGTTTAGACTTACATTTGCAGGGGCTTTCCAAACACCGCGTGCATTATCAACCGAAGCATAAATTCCTGCAATAGCACCACTGGGAGGTAATACAGTTAACGAACTGCTGACTTTAGTTATCATATTTTTAAATGTAGGGAATATTGCTTTCAGTGCATTCTCAGAATTATCAACAAAACTTACCGCAGCAGCTAACACACTTTGAACCGCGTCGTTTAATTGTTCAAAAATTGCTGAAATCTTACTCTCTGCACCGCTCATATTTTCAATTTTTTCTTTGTTGTCGGTCGGTGCAGTAATGGGATAAAAATCATTAACTTTTGAGGCGCCTGTAAATATTGTTCCCCACTGGGAAACATCCAGAGTGTAATCATTAAAGACTTTATCAATAATTGTTTTACCAATTACGTCTTTGGCATCAAAGCAGTTATTGTTTAGCCTTTCAAAAGCATCTTTCAGAGTTCCCGATATTAAATCCCGCACAGTTGGAACTACTGTTTTATCTGTTAATGAAAAAGATGGTTTTGCCCATTCATTCATCAAATCATCCGCTGAATTGTATATATAGTCAAATAATTTTTTGAATTCTGTTCTTACGTTGTCCGCATTAGAAACAGATATTGTTGTTTGGGCAAGCGCCGTGTTTACAGCAGCTTTAAAGCCTATAACAAGATTGTTATATCCTTCTTTTAGAGATGCAATACTATTATCCTTTAAGAATTTTTTGTAACTGCCCGATGTAGTATTGTCGCCATTAATAATAGCGTTATCTGCAACAGATTTATCAAGCAGATCTATTGTACTTAGTATATCTGCATCAGTCGATAAGCTTGCTAACTTTACAGAAACACCAGATTTTTTCAGAACACTTTTGATATCAGCATATCTAACATTTTTTGTGAGATTAGTTTTTAAATAAGGTGTGTAAGCAGCTCCATATTTCAGGTAATTCATTCCAATTTTGTTACGAAATTTATCCACACCTTTCTGCCAGCCGTCTATTTCATCCTTTTCAAGAAGATCAAAAACGCAAAATCTGTCCTGAAGATCATTACATTGAGTAAGTGCCTGTTTCTGAATTTCGTATAGATCATCTTCCATAAAAACAGCATCGGGAAAAAGGATTAAGGTAGGCTCATCCTGTTTTTTAAGTTTTTTAAGTCCCTTTTCAAAATCGGTTTTTTTGATATCATCTTCGTAAGAACCAATTGAAATGATGTAACATTTACCTCCGCCGTTGTTAAAGAACGTACGGATCGCATCGTACATATAAAACACAGATTTGATTTTAGAATCTATAACAACGTTATTTAAATCGAGTTCAACTTTTTCAATATTAACTTTTGGAAACTCTCCAAAAATGGATTTGAACTCTATTAAAGAAGTTACTTTAGTAGGAACTAACAATACGTCTTCCACCCCACCTTTAAGAGCTTTTTCGGTATATCCTATAAAAGCCGGGATTGCTGTTTCTACCTCAGCAACAGAGGGCGGAAACAGAGAGATTTCTTCGACGTAAACGTCCGGTGTTTTGTAAGTTGCCATAAGCATTTCTCCTTATTTTGTTATACATAGATAAATATTTCAGAAAAAACTTTGTTGTTGCTTAAGTCAGGTTTTATGTTTTTATAAGAAGCATTCGGAAGATTATCAATTTCAAAGATTCCCGTTCCGTTTGTTTTTTTAAGCTGGATTCCCTGGATAGTACTATCGCTAAATTCAATTTCGCTACTGGAGATAAACGGCACAGCTTGATTTCCATCCGATAAGGTAATGACGGATTGTTTTGTAAAAGAGTTCGAAGAATCCGGATAACTTAGTGAAAGATCATCCGGATTGATTGTGTTTTTGAATTTCAGAACTATTAAATATTTCCAAATGGTTTTTCGCTTTTTAAATTTGATAAAATACGTTTTCTCAGTTATGTTTCCATTTACATCAAAAAGGAGATATGCCGGTGGGACTGAACCTGAAAAATAAACATCAACAATTCCAAAAACATTTTTACCGGATAAAGAATCATCAGCATAAAAGTCCAGTTTCAAAGAGCCGTCAATAAATAGTTTGTATCTTCCCTGCGGATAATGGGTAACATCCACGAAATAAGACAGTTCATTGTTTACTATCGTAACAACTTTATCTATAATTGTTTTGTTTTCAAAGTCTTTTAATTGAATGAATACGGTTGGATTTGAAGAAGCCTGTTTGTAATAAAATTTCTCGGGCTTTAGAATTATCAAATCATCACCACCGACAAATTCTTCAGAAGTTCCGGCAGAAACAAGTAATTCGGAGTTTTGAATATTTTTATTAAGGTTTGAAAAATGATAAATACTTTTTGGTGCTGAATCTAAAGCAAGATCGGTAAAATTCTTAAAAAACGGATTATTTACAAAAATGATAAATGAAAATTTTGCTCCATTGTCTAAATTCACTACCGGGGTTTTGGCGGAAAGATTGGCAAGCTCAATGAGTGCTATAAAACCTGATTCAATTTTCCTTGGAATAATCCTGTAGTTTTTCAACAGCCTGCTACATCTCGAAGAAGGCTCTACTTTGAAATCTTCGGAAATACTATTTAAATAAAAGTTATGAGAAAACTTTACTTCAAACAATTTTTCATAATTGATATCCATATATCACAGCTCTTTGTCTGAAATGTAAATTTTCTTGATCGGCTTCTGTTCAGCTGATTTAATGGCTTCCTGAATAGCAATTAGCCTTACCCGATAAAGCACCGACGGTATATATTTTGCCCCGAGAGTGCCCCACAAATGATTTTGTTGTTCGAAATTAAGAGTATATAATTCAACTATCAATTTTTCAATTGAAGGGTCCATTCCGGGAACTTTTTCTTTGGTGAACACATTGTTTGCCTGGAAACATCTGACAACAGCGGAAAGATATTGAAGTGCCGTATTGTACTTTTGATAATTTGCCGAAACCAGAATAAACAGGTTAAGTTTAATTTCAGGATTTACTTGAGAAACATTGCCGTTAGGTGAGATTGAAATTGTATTTTGTGATTTTAAAGTTCGTTCTTCTTCTACATTAACCAAAGTAATTGCGAGAGAATTATTCTGTGCGGCTAAAGTGCCGTCCGGTTTTACAACATGAGATAAAACAATAAAATCTTCGCGCGTTAAATTAAGCTCGGGTAATAGCTTTAAGTAATTCTCCAGTGCACCTTTAATAACTTCTAATCCTTTATCAATCATTTAAATTTTATAAAATATTAGTGTAAGCAAACAGGTTTAACCCGGTTATGATTAACATTCAATAAACTATAACAAAGCTTTTTCTCTTTATTAAAATATTCTTTAATAATACCTTTACATTTCAGTTCCGTTAATATCTTCAAAACCTTTTCAGACAAAGCGTTTATTGAATATTATCTTATTTTTTACACACTCCGTCTTCTTCGTTTCCACGAAAAATGTAACAGAAAAGGAATTTTAAGAAAAATTATTAGTTTAACAGAGTTATATCAGAGCGATTAATATCAACTGCTGCTGCTCTATTAATAAAGTTTACATTTAGGACAATACGATCTCGTCCTTTGATTCTAGAAATTAATCCTTCCAAACCTCTCATAGGCCCTAGTTCTATTCTAGCCCTTCTACCCTTGATATCTAATTCACAAGGGATTAAATTAATTTTACAACTTTCAGCGACATAAATTTTCTCAAGATCTTCTATTAATTCAAATTGATTTGAAACCTTGAGTATTTTTGCAATGTGATGAGTTAATAGTAATTCATATCGTTCTTTTTCATCTGCTAAAACAAATAAATATCCTGCGAATAACGGTAAAACAGTTTGTACCTTTTTTCTTCCATACATTTTTATTCTTGATTCTAACGGGAGATAGAATTTTGTTCCTACAACATTACAATAATGAGCAACTTTTTTTTCTCTTCTGGATCTAGTATGAATAACCATCAAGTTTTTATTTTCAACATTTGGTTTATGAACCAATTCTGATATATTTAAGTTTGTAAGCATGATCTCATAAAAATAATTTCATTTAAAAAAACGAATCAATGTTTATTGGAATTCACTAATCTGTAAAAGAGTTTTTCATTTTGATTTTTATATTCTGTAATTATTCCTTTACCAACAAGTTCAGATAACTCTTTAAATATCGTATCAGAAAAGTCTTTAAACATTTTATCGGACAACTTATTAATCTCTTTTTCAAAAATCGCTAAACAGATTCCAATTAAATCGTCCTCCTTATTAATAGATTCGGAATTGAGATGTTCAATTATTTTTTGAGAAAGATTTGATTGATTAATTGAATTCATTTTATTTCCATCGTTGTCAAATTAGTTACAATGATTATGCCCTTAGATATCCTTTTGATAATTATTTGTTATTGTTGTAGTTAAAGATTATCCTTAATTAATTGCTTTATAAAGTTATGAGGTAATTATACCACAGTAACATACTCTAAAAACAAAATCAAAAACTTCTTTTTCGGATAGAGGTAATATTTTAATAATAATGTATTGTATTTATAGAATAACAAACGATTATTATTATTCTATAAGAAAATATTATCTGGAAGAATGTGCGGCAGAATTTCCACGATAAGTTTGAGAAAACCACATTATGCGATTCATTAAATAGAAGAATACTGATTCAGGGAACTTATTTTATAAGGCGGTAAATGTTCGGTTCGATCTTGTGCTTCTTTATTAATCTATAAAAATCTCTTCTGTCTTTTTTTGCAAAATGAGAAGCCTTGCTTACGTTACCATTAAACAATTTTAAAACGCTTTCTAAATATTTTATTTCAAAATTATCATTTATCTCTTTTTTAGTTTTTTCAAACGAATGCAGGGTATAATTAATATTCTTATTATATTTTCTAAAATTTAAGTGTTCCATTTCAATGCAATTACTTGAACTAAGAACAACGGCTTCTTGGAGCAAGTTCTCCAATTGTCTAATGTTACCAGGCCATGAGAAATAGGTTAAATACATTAGTGCTTCCGGTTTAATATACTCAATTTCCTTTGAAAATAATTTTGCAAATCTTTCAACAAAATGTTTAGCCAATAATGAAACATCCTCCTTTCTATCTCTTAGGGGAGGTATAAATATATTAATCACAGATAACCTATAAAATAAATCATTTCGAAATTCTCCTTCTTCAACGAGCTTGATCAAATCTCGATTTGCAGCTGCAATAATTCTAACATCCGACCAAATAGTTGATGACTGCCCTAAAGGTTTATATTTTTTGTCCTCAATAAATCTTAAAAGTTTTACTTGTGAAGTTATTGGCAACGACTCAATTTCATCAAGAAATAAAGTACCACGTTCTGCAGCATGAACCAGACCTTTTTCCGTTGTATCGGCATGGGTATAAGCTCCCCTTTTGTGACCAAAAAGTTCGTTTTCAAACAACTCATTTGGAATTGCACCACAATTTACAGCTATAAATGGTTCCTTAGCACGATCACTTAAATGATGTATTAACTTTGCAGTCAACTCCTTACCGGTACCGGTTTCTCCCTGTAAAAGTACTGTAATATCCAAAGGTGCAACCTTGCATATTTTGTTCTTTAAGTTTATAGCTGCTGGTGATTCCCCAACAAAAATATCAAGTATTGACCTTTTTTTTATGTATTGTTTAATTGATTGAACACTTTCTTTTCTCTTACTTTTTATATGCCAATGAATGATGAATTGTATATCCTCTTTTTTTAAAGGAGTATGAATTATGCCCCAAGCATAATCATGGCAATTTAAGCAATGCGTACAACTGGTATCGACAACACAATATAAGGGAACCAGAGGAAATGCATCATGCAATTCATGTAATTTCCACTTTTCCAAGTTTTCACCATCACAATAATTACCTATGAGAACCAAGACTAAACTTGGACATGGATATATTTGATTTAAGTCACCATCATTACAGTCTATTGATATATACTTAATACTTTCTAATGTATTGATTGACTCAATGATGAGGTGTTTTAAAGGATGGTTTAGAGGATTAAATATTAGAACTAACGGGTCATCCATTGTAGTTCCATATATAAAATTGTTAACATTAATTTTTGTTCTTTGTTTGATAAATATTTCAACTCACTACAAATTCCTTATTCATTTTTTAAAAAATGTCATTGTTTGATAAAAATTTGTCAATAATTTATAAAGAACAGTGTTTATTACTTTATATACACTGCATGAAAAGGAAAACTCTTTAAGCCAGATATGTTATAAGTAAATTAGGACGAGAATCGAAATGAGAGTAAACCCGGAAGTATGAATATCTCACACCACAACCCCGTCTCAAGTGATGAGTAATAAGTATAGTTAAAGTTGTAATAATAATTATTTAAAGTCAAGCTTAATTAAGCAAATACTAAAAGTCGAATTGACTAAAATTCAATTAGTAAGTGCGACAAAAATATAAAAATAATAATGGGCTTACCAATTATTATATCGGGAAGTAAAATTATTTGATATATCTTTTTAACTTATTATTTTTTGTTGGGCTTCACAAAGTGATACTTGTGGGAAAAGCCCAGGTTTGTCAGTTGGTTCGTTTGATCCCCGCCACAAATGACTTGGTTATAGTTGTTATTCTAACTTATTATTTAATTTTAATAGCCCCATCCTTTTCCGAAGAAATCACTTTGTGACAGGATGGGGGTATTGCAAAGCTAAAAAGGAACCGGGCTTTAGCCCAATAAAACAATAATTTTTAATTTCAATGTTTTGAATAAATGTAAACGCACTTGGTAATTTATGTATAATACCATCTAATTCAATAATAAATTTTAGCACATTTAATTATAGTCTGTCTTAACTTATCCTTCTAAAAACATACAACTTCTAATATTCAACAACTAATGGACAAAAAAGCTATGTACTCAATCCAGAAAGCTACTACAGAATTTCTTCAACATTGTCGTTATGAAAAAAACCTCAGTCCCAAAACTATTAAATCATACAGCATCGATCTAAAACAGTTATCAAATTTTTTAACTGAAAAGAATTACTCGCTTGAGATAACCGATATAACTAAAAATGAACTCAGGGAATTTCTTGAGTTAATCTCTTCTCTCAAACCCAAATCCATAAAAAGAAAAATAGCAACAATTAAAGCTATGTTTAATTTTCTTGAGTTTGATGACCGGATCGAAATAAACCCATTCAGAAAGATGCGCATAAAAATTAAGGAACCAAAGACATTGCCTAAAGTAATGGATATCAAAGAGATTAAGAAAATCTTTAATACTGCTTATGAAAAACATTCTTTATCTGTAAATGAGAGTGAATACAAATTTTTTGAATCATTAAGAGATATTGTTGTCATCGAATTATTATTTGCTACAGGTGCCAGAGTCTCGGAAATAGCTAACTTAAAAGTGAATAGTATTGATGTTCAAAACGGAATGGTTACAATAAGAGGAAAAGGAAATAAAGAGCGTATTATTCAAATCTGCAATCCCGAAACATTACACCTTTTAAAAAATTACCATAAGCGTTACTTGAAAGAAATTGAAAAATCAGGCGGTTTCTTTTTAATTAACCGATTAGGAAAAATGTTATCCGACCAATCCATAAGAGTAATAGTAAAGAAGCTCGCTTGCAGAGCAAAGCTGAAGAAACATATTACGCCCCACGTCTTCCGGCATTCATTCGCTACCCTGCTCCTTGAAAAAGATGTGGATATAAAATATATACAGTCCCTGCTTGGACACAGCTCTATAATGACAACACAAATTTACACCCATGTAAACCGTGCACAACAAAAGAAAATATTAAAAACAAAACACCCGCGTAAAGACTTTTCCATGCTCGCACTTTTAGTTTCCTGAACGAAGGATAACTAAAGGTTAACTAT
>CAJXGP010000003.1 GCA_913053915.1 uncultured Ignavibacteriales bacterium
AAATGGGTGCCAAATTCTATCAGCTTTCTTATCGCGTCGGGACCGTTTCCCACCAGCGGTTTCACCGCCTCTTCGCGGCAAAGCGACTGCCCCGCGCGCAGCGTATCCCTCATGTGCAGATCAAAGGAGTCGTCTTCCGCGGTCACTGCGGCTATCCCGCCCTGCGCGTAAGCGGTGTTCGATTCGTTTATTTCGGCTTTCGTGATTACCGCGACGCTCCCTTTTTTCGCCGCTTCAAGGGCGTATATAAGACCGGCTATCCCCGAACCTATAACGATAAAATCGAAATGAAGTATTTGTGAGTCGTTCCTTTTCGTTTTAGCTTTCCCCTCTTATTTTTATAAATAGAGGGTTATCAAGGTAGACTGCATGATTAATCGCCTTTTTGCTCGGTATAGTATAATGTTTATCGTAAAATCCCCATATCTTCATCGTGGGACCGATCGCCACGTCAAAAACATTGTACGTTAATTTGTAAAATTTAAGGCTCATTTTTAAAAGTGCTAAAAGGCCGGCGTCCGCCTTAACAGGCTTTATCCCTGAGTACCTATTGATTAGCGATACATTACTGGATACCTTGAAATCACTTAATACATCGTCTAATTTTTCTACCCTTTTTATTGCGAGGTCGACCGTTTTTAAATCCTTTAACCTATTTTTATTTGTGGAGATAACCTTTATCTCCCAGAAAGTTCCCATGGAATAAAAAGTTTTTTTGATTTCTATCTTTTTAGAAATAGCCCCCCCTTTTTTTTTGGCGCAGGAACTCAAAATAAGGGAAAAAGTACATAAAAATACGATAAGAGTAATCAGTTTGATATGTTTATTCATCTTATAAAGTATATTTAAAAAAACGTAAAAAGTTTTCGATATTTTTAATAGGGTCATTATTAACATCCGTTATATTGTCTTTCATTAATTTTCCCTCGAAATCATGAATATGATTAGGATATGTTTCAAGCTCGCTATGAACGGGAGCGGTATCTATTATAAATAATTTTTCGTTCCTAAAAAAATTAAAAGAATATTTTTTTTTCGAAGGATAACGCAATTCAAGCCGGGAGTCGTCTTTAAATTTCAGCAGTAAACCATCGCTTTTTACCTCTGCCGGGGCTTTTAATATATTCTTAAATGTAACATTTACGTCGTCGGCTATTTTTATTGCAAACTCTTCGTTAATCTTTTTGTTTTCCAGAAAATCGTATTTATCCATCGTAAGTCCCCTTTTTTATAATTCATTCATGAAATTCTGTATTTTAAGCCTATAATGCGCAATGTAATCCCTAATATGAAGTATTGAAAGATAACCCTCGTAGGCAGGGTGTTCCGGAACCAAACCCTTCTTTATCTTTCTTAGTAACGCATTCTCGTCGCTGACGTCATAACTGTTTTTAATATTATCTATCGCAACCTTCATTAACGTTATCTCGCGAATCATATCTGCAAGCTCTTTTTTTGCAGAAACATCATCAATGCCGCTAAAAATATCACTCATACTATCAATCCTCCTTAAGCAATTAGTATCTTTTTTTATGAAATATGAACGCACCCATGAACATGGGCAGAAAAATCCACATAATATATGTAACAATTAAAAGAAAGTGATCCAGTACGAATCTTCCCGTTAAAATACTCGTCAAACCGTAATATCCCTTAAGGCCATGTATGAAAGAAATAGTAAAAAGCCTATACACATCGGTAGGATTAAGCAGCATAGAAGCGCCTATCACCGTGTTGTTGATAAACATGGCTTGCCCCTTTGTCGCGACAAGAATCCCTATCAACAACAGGTCGTAGATAAAAACATAAAAAAACCACAAAAATACGGAAATAGTTATGGAAGATGTTCTCGACCTCGTAAAACTGGAGACTAACAAACCAATGGACAGAAAAGATACGCCGAGTAAAATAGAGGCAAATATAAAGGTAAAGTAGGAGATTATGCTTCCAACATTTCCTCTTGATAAAATAGTGATGCCCGATATGCCGTATCCTACAAAAATTGCGATAGATATAACAATTATAAGCCCTATAAGCTTGCCGAGGTATATCTCGCTTCTGGAGGCGGACGACGATAAAAGCAAAGGCATCGTCCCGTCCTCCTCCTCTCCGGTAATAGAATCATAACTCAAGATAAAGGCTATCAACGGAATTAAATAAATAGACAAACTCATAAGAGAGGCTATAGTAACGTTTACCCCGTGAAAACCGGTCAAGCCGGACGGACTTGTTCCGAAATAGGAGATTGCAAAAGACAATACGGCAAGAATAAAAATTAAGATAAAAAGTGAAATATTCTTAATTCTGCCTATAAATTCCTTTTTCGAGATTGTTAAAACTACCCTTAAATTAATCATTGTACACCTTCTTATTAGAGAAATGACTGAAAATTTCAAAAAGACCCGGCTTCTTTATACTCATATCCGCAAGGTCATCGTGATATTTACTGATAATCTCGTTGATTAATTTTATCCTCTTTGTTTCGATAAATTTAATGTTTGCGGACAAAATTTTGTCGTTAAATTTATAATCCGTAATTAGTTTAAAATTCTTTATATTTTCAAACCAACTTTCTTCAAACTTGAAACCGTTTTTAAACCTTAGGTTGATTGTCGTAGGCAGGCCTAATCCTTCTAATAATTCGGGTATCCCGCCCAGAGCCGTGATTTTTCCGTTCAATATCACGCAAATCCTATTTGAAATATCTTCTATCTCGGGAAGAATATGCGCTGTCATTAATATGGTTTTCCCATTGTCGTTTATAAGCCTGACGAGAGAAATAAAGTCGTTGACAGCAGATGGATCCATTCCGCTCGTCGGTTCGTCGAATATGTAGATATCAGGATCTTTAATACGCGACACGGCAAATGCCAATCTCTGTTTCATTCCTTTTGAATAAGAAACCACTTTTTTATTTGCGGCACCGGATATGCCGACCTTATCCAACAGCTCTTCAAAAAGTTTTTTATTATAAAGATTATTGAGTTTTCCAAAAAATTCCATGGTTTCTATCCCCGATAGATTTCCGTAAAAATGGACAACCTCCGGAATATAGCCTATTTTGGCTTTTACGTGTTTAGGGAGCATTTTAGACGTATCGGTGCCGAATATTTTTATAGAGCCGGTTGTAGGCTTTGTAAAACCCATAATAATTTTTATAAGCGTAGATTTACCGGCGCCGTTATGACCGAGAATAGTCAACACCTCCCCTTCTTTCACCGAAAAGTTAATATCCGCCAGTGCTTTAAATACATATCCGCCTCCAAGTTTATATTCTTTATTAATATTATTTAGTTCCATTATAGGCAGCTTATTATCTTTCATCTTGTCTGAATTCGATTCTTCTTTTAATTTTAACATAAGAAAAGCCATCCTTTACTGAATTTTTTATTATTTTTTTTGGAAAAGTCGGATTTAAATAAGGATATCTATCGACAATACCCGCTACCGTAAAAATAGGAAAACTGTCCGCTATAAACTCTAACGTACGAATAATGGGCGAACCGCTCAGCAATAACTTGGCTAAAGGAAACTTCCAGTAAATAAGACTTACGATAGAGTTGGCTCTGTACGGCAGCGACCCCACATTGTTTTTTTTAGTACTAAAACCGTTATAATCGGACCAGAAGTTGCCTTTGCCTTTATAATCCCAGTAAATATTATCATGGGCAAGAAATTTAACTTGAAATCTATTGTTTATAAAAGAATTATTATACACTTTATTATGAAACGACCCGCCCCAGACATGCATCCCTATATTGTTATTAATAATGAGATTATGAATTATTTTATTATGAACGGTATCGTATAAATCCATTCCTTTACCGCATCTTATGACCACATTGCTCATTACCGTATCGTAAAATGCCTGATTAAACAGAAAACCCTTATGTTTCGCATTAATTATCGTGTTAAAATCCGCCGTTACATAGTTAGAATACATAAGCGCCAAACCGACTATGGTATTTTTCACTAAATTTCCGGCAACGATGTCGTAGTCTGAATACATATAGTGGGTACCGTAATAATCGTCCAATATGATATTTTTTAAAAGATAGGAATTTGGGGACGATATAACATAAAATCCACCTACGAAATACTTAATGACATTCCCCTCTAATACGTCGTACTGGGCATTCCACAGGTAAAACCCGTACCCTCGCGCTCCCCAAGGGATTTTTCTGGAGGACGACATAAAATTATCCTTGACGGTAGCGTAAAATGCGCCATCCACATATATCCCGTTAGCGTTGGAACTTAATATGTAATTATCTTTGATAATCGCAAAATCGGCCTTCTGCCTTAAAAGTATCCCTGCGTCCATTTTTCCAAGATCATCTCCGTCGTTTATTATCTTGAACCCTTCAACTATTACATGTTTCGCGTTAACAACAATACCGCTTCCCTTTAGGAGCGCATCTATTATCGGACCGTTCACTCCGATTAAGGTCAGCGGCTTGTTTATGAATATGTTTCCTGAATACCGTCCCTTTTCGACTATAACAGTATCTCCGTCATTTGCAGACCTTACGGCATTCTGTATAGAATGAAACGCCTTATTTTTCCCGACATAAATCGTTTTAGCATGAGAAGCCACAGGCATCATCAAAAAAATGCACAGAATAACCGGCGAAAATAATAATCCGATTGCTAAAATTTTATGTTTTTTAAACATCATGAGACCTGTTATCTAATATTTCCTATTTTTGCTTTTTTGAGTTTTAATAAATGGGGACAAAGTTTGTCATCGTTATAATTAATCTGACATTCTAAGCAGTAAAAGCATTCCGACCTATTGATTGTCCCTTTATCGTCTATCGCCTTAATATTGCAAGACCTGGCACAAATTTTACAGCTTTTGCACTCCCCGTATCTTTTTATGTTAAATATCTTTATTTTAGACAACAAGCCCAATGATGCTCCTAACGGACACATATACTTGCAAAAAAATCGGTAGGATAGGACGGATAGACCGATTAGAAGAATAGCGTAAGCCGTAAAATACCACTGCCTTTCAAAATGCAGGTAAAAAACAGTTTTGAACGGCTCAACCTCGGCAAGCCTCTCGCCCCAAGCGATCGATATAGTAGCTGTAGCCATTAATATTATAAATATAGCATATTTTAAATAAATTAACTTAAAATGAAACTTGTTATTAAATTCAAACGAGATTTTTTTCGCAAGTTTCTCTGGCAGTATCTTTTCCTTTATCCTATAGATATATTCCTGTATCGTTCCGAAAGGACAAATCCATCCGCAAAACACGCCCCTTCCCCAGATAACCGCTGTTATGAACATGAATGCAAAAAGAATAAAAATCAGCGGGTCAAGCAAAAAAAGTGCCGGATGATAGCTTACGAATAAACTATCATAAATTGTATAAAGATGCGTAACGGACGGCTGAGAAGGTTTAATAAAACCGATCAGTATCAAAAATAAGAATAGTACCGAATAATAGAGCGGCCTTATCCATTTTCTACCGTTTCGAGGCAATTTTTTCGTTATGATTTTGTCTTTTATTACAAAAATAATAGTTAGAATAATTAAAAATAATACAAGCGGAATAACATATTTAAGGTATTTTATCCATGCAATCTGGTACTGATTCATCTTTTTAACATACCGGTAACTTGAAACGTAATATTTGCTGGGTAGATGATAATTCGAGTAAAAGGTGTGAAAGGTTTCCTTATTTAGCATAGAAGCATGAGAAACATGTTTATGAAAGGTAAATACTACATTAAAAGGAAGTATCGGATTAAATATAGAAAGCGGAATAGTAAATATTCCTCCCTCCTTAAAATACGGAACCCCTTTTATTCCGAGAGAAGAAATATAACTAAAATCTACGTCTCTAAACATTATAGAACTATACCCCTGTTCCAAATGAAATCTTTCGAATGCGCCTCCCCTTGCGAAACCGGAGCCTAAAAAGGACGATACTCCGTTCGCAATAATAAAAATAGCGGCCTGATTTTTTTCTTTCCACCTTTTCGACAAGTACCCATACTTATAACTGCCGAGAATATTCTTTCCTACATTAGGAATACTTAAAATACCGTAATATACGGTCTCATATTCTCCGCTGCAGTTTTTTACGCCCATCTGTGAACATGATATGGTAAATTTTCTAATACTGCCGTCCCTTCTTAGCTCATTCCAATTCGCAGGGCTGTAAATATTTTTTAATTTATATTTTACTTTAACGATAGACTTCATAATGCCCAATTTTGAGGCAAATTTTCTGGCTGCCATGAGAATGGTCTGGTCCATCGCCACGGTAGTGACGCTTGCGCTTGCTATGGCGGATACATGGTCTTTCCCTTTGCCGCCTATATAGATATTACTCCTTATATCTTTCCCGATATACTGGTCGGTGAATGAATAAAGCTTAGAGATAGGAATTCCTATCAGAAATATAGGGTCGTCACAATGCACAACCCTTACACCTTGTATTATTCCTTTTTTATTTATTGATATCAGTGATGTTAAGGGTAAACCCGAATAACTCTCTATATTGACTAAATTAGTGGAAAGAAATATGTAACCGAGAAATTTGCCTTTTTTGTTATAACCGTACACGACGGGGGTTCCCTTTATCTCTCCGCGTTTAAATACGGAAGCCCCCCTTAGTGCGTCATGGTAGTAATTGGAAGAGTTCGCTAATGTGATCTTTGTATTCCCGAATGCGAAAGCGGAGTTAAATATAAAAGACATGATTAAAGCTACCGCAAAAATACAAAATATATAAATAATTTTATGTTTTCTCATAATTTAAATAGTACATCCCTCCTATTAATAATATATACATCAATATATATATATAAATACATATATTACATCAATTTTATTGTTTAGAAAATGGTATTAACCTCGTTTCATCTGCCTGACTATCCCAAATTCTTAAGCTTCGCCTTTTTCATTTTCATTATTTTCATATTGGCGGAATTTGCCGCTTTATCTATCATTTTCACGGTGATTTCGTCAAACTTATATATTTTTCCGCCATATTTTGTAATAAATTTATCGGCTGCTTTTTTGCTTAAAAATGAAGCGAATGTTACACCCATGCAGCCTGTTCTTTTGGAACCTACAACATAATAAGCCTTTTTGGCATCTACAAAATGACCCTCGGGGTGTTTCCATGAATTATTTGTCATATCCTGAACATACATAACGAGCGGAGTACCCCTATCTGCTATACCCTTTAAGTGCAACCACTGAAATAATTCCACCGTATCACAGAAAAAATATGTCCGGCCGTTCTTATAAACTATTTGAGCCTCCGGACCCGGATACTGTTTCAGAAACATTCCGCATAACTGCGAAGTAGTAGAGGAAAACACCTTTCTTGGCAACGGCAACTTGGCTTTATTCGACGAACATCCGGCTAACGAAACGGATAGAGATAAAGATATAAGAATTAAGACGGAAAGAAATACTTTTTTATTAAACATTCCCATTATGCCCTCCATATCTACCTTACTTTTCCATACCCCCGACAACAGACACCCTCCCCCCTGAAAAAATCAAAAGGGGGAGGGTGAAAGAAGTCTACGGTATTCGTATTCTATCCAGCCCCCTGAATAGAACGATTATATTACACTATTACGCCTTTCCTACTACCGGAAAATCCTTAAACAACTCATTCCATGACGGTTCTCCCTTAAGACGATTCGAATGAATCGGCCTGGATTTATAACCCGGAACCCTTTCAACTATCATTCTGCCGCGCATTTCAAGATGAAGGGCATGACAGAATATCGTGCAGTAATACCAGTGAACACCCGCTCTATCGGCAAGAAAGGTTACCTCTTTCGTTTCTCCTGGATTTATATTTAGATTTACGTTATGAAGCGTCATCAAAAAACCGTGAGAAAGATTTTCTACCGTATCATTATTTGAATAAATAATGGTTATAAGATCTCCCTCTTTACAATGAAAATAAACAGGGGTCAGAATAGGCGCTACCCCCGTCAGCCTGACGATAACCTTGTGCGGACCGACTCGTTTCACGTTTTCTGTTCCGGACTCGACATGATTTGCAAAATATTTCGGATTAAAAATTTGTTTAATATATTTTAATCTGTCGACAAGCGCTATATCTGCCTGATGCGGCTCTATGTATACCGGGTTATCGTACGCAAGAATCATCTTTTCACCGGATATGTCTATTAACTGATCGTTTTCGGGAAATCTCGGTCCGACAGGAAGGAACCTGTCTTTTGAAAACTTGTTAAGACTGACGAGCCATTCTCCCGTGGGATGTATCGTATTTTCTTGCGTTGCGGCGGCGTGACCAGGCTGATATTGAACGTCAAGTTTTTGCTTTATAGGCTTGATCTTTTTGTCGCCTTTATATGCCTTAACGGCCTCCTCAATATTCCATTTAACCATCTGAGAATCTACAAAAAGTGTAGTATAACCGTTGCCCCTGCCGTCATACACGGTATGCAAAGGGCCGACGCCTACCGTTAAAATAGCTGCAACGGCGTCTTTAGGTTTCGCTCTACCTTCAAAAACATCACCTACTTTTTCGAGATCTATGACAGTTACTTTAGGTGCAAGTTTTCCGTTGGCAACGGCATACTTGCCGTCCGGGGTACAGCTTATACCATGCGGATCCTTTTCTACCGGTATGTAAGTAGTTAGGTCGGAACCGTGCCTCCCGTCTAAAACCGGTACGGTAGAATCCCCTATTGTTTTATATTTTCCGGCTTTTACTGCGGCTTCCACTCTGCGAATATTGACGAAAACCGCCCACATAACAGGAGGTTTAGTCATCGTAGGAACATTCCACCCCTTGCTGGAATTGTAACATGTAGCCATACAGTATAGCCCCTTATAATCGGTATCCATGTTATCCTGATTACCGTCTACTATTACCTGCCATTTAACCCTCATTGTTTCTCCGTCGACCGCGGTAATAAGTGTCCAATAATTTTTAGTCTGAGCCGCATTGTTTCCCGTAGGTACAATGTCTCTGCCATCGTTAGGCATAGGAGTTTCAAACTCGGAAGCGCCAAAAACATAACCGGTTTTGGGATAGCGCTGCGGGTACAGACCGTGAATGGCAGGAACATTAGGAATGGAGGTGATTGCATCAGTCATAAAATAATCCAACCTTATCCTCGCAATTCTTCCGTTAGCTTTATCGTGAGCATAAGCATATCTCCCGTCAAAATCTCCCTTTGTGAAAGAAAAATGGGGATGATGCACATCACCAAGACCATAGCCTCCGGCCTCTTCGAGCATTTTCGCCGAATGCGAATCACCCGTCGGTCCGTAACCTATTCCGGTATTGGTATTAAAAACAGGTATTCTTAGCAGTTCCCTCATTGACGGAAGCCCCAATATCCTGAGTTCTCCCGTCGGTCCGCCACTCCATAGTCCATAATACTTATCCCATTTGCCGGGAGGAACCATCATTTTTGCAGCGGCGGCGGATATACGCGACTTCGATGATGTTGTCGGCTCTTTTGCGCAACCGGATAATGCTTCCATTCCCACCCCGCTTCCTAAAAGTCCCGCTGCCGCTGCTATTTTACCCATTGTAGATAAAAAACCGCGTCTTGTGGTTCCCTCTACCTGAACCTGCGAATCTTCTTCTTGAGACAGATCTTTTTTACTCTTTTTCATAAAAACCCCTCCTTAATAGGGTGTTAACGATAAAATAAAAAAATTAATTTAAATTACAAAAACACATGCAAAAAATTATATTAATTATAAGAAATCTATAATGCTACGAAAGCTATATATAATTAAAAAAATTACAAAGTTTTAACAATCTCAACTAACTATTTTCTTTATTATTCAACGATTATAATCGTTTACCGTTAAAATCAACTCGTTAACTTTTAACATTGTTCTTGTTTAAATAATACTTCTATGATTATAAATTGTCAAGTAAATTTTCAATAGAAATTATGCTATGTTTTTAGAAAATATATATTTGATTAATGATCTATCGGGTATTTCTATTACGGTTATAATTTCTTATAGGTAAGGTTGGGTATTTGAGTTATGAGACTTGAAATGTCGTAACGAGGTTTCAATTTACTACGGATAAAATCAAAACCGATAGGCAAGATATGGATTGATTTTTAACTATGACCTGATTTATCAAGTTTTTTAAACTCTTTCTCGATATTGTCTATGCTTTTCTTTAAATTCTTAATATCACTTATTATACTGCCACGCCTATCGGACAGCTGATGAGCGACGCTGTTTCTCACTTGATTCAGTGTCTTATATTTTTTAGAAAGAGATGCATATTTCATCTCACTATGAAGCCTCTTTTTTGCTTCCTTTCTATCCTTCTCCGATTCCATGCCGATACCCTCCATCTCGCATATTTTGGAAACAACCGATTCTGTCAAAGCTATATAACTTACAGCGTAATTTTTATTTTCGCAAAACCATGCAGCCACTTCAAGCTGAAAATCAGATAAATATTTTTTGTCCATTCTTTTTATAAAGTCGATTAAATCTTTTGAAACCAGCTTCATGATTGGAAAGCCCGTTTCGTCAAAGAGGGACAATTTATCTTTCACTCTATCCACATAAGCTTTGATTGCGGAAAGATTTGCGATAGAAATATTTTCGGAAAACCTGCTGAAATATTTTGTCTTTTCATCACCTTTTCCGAATCTCTTATCTAAATTTTCGACTATCAACTCGGCTCTGCCATAATTCTTGAACGCTGAAATTGCCTTTATCCACTCGTTTATTTCAAATAAAATCTTCAGATTTACCACAGGCGTAATCTTTCCAACATTAGAGGGCTCATAGATATATTCAAACATTCCATAAAATATTGCTTCCACTGTAAATTCTTTCTGTCTCATAGACTTGACAAAATCAAGCATGATATAGGACATTAGCGAAAGAGAGCGGAATGAATGGGTTATGTCCAGATATATCTCATCACCATCTTCGATATATTCCGCTATTTTGAGATAGGTCTCGAAATTACCCCATAACTGACTGTCATCCAATCCGTAATTAACGATAAATGTTTTTGAGCCGGCCATGTTAAAATCATCCATCCATAATGCAGTAATTGGCAACAGATCTCTTTCCTCTATCTTACCCGTTTCTTGATTTCCCGATAATTTGCACCACATATTCTCATCTTTGCCGCCGAATGCCTCATAAACCGCATCCCACATAGATTTGGATGTCCCAAGCATAAAGATTTTGTCAAACCTGACATGATTATAAAGAGCTTTGGCAATGATCTTTTCCTTGTAGCGCTTGCCTTCAATCTCATATTCGGCAGACCTGTACCCGCCATCTTTTTTTATGCCCGTACCGATGGATGTAATAAGAATTTTAGACATTTATTTGACACCCGTCGGAGATGGCAAAATATCTCTTTTTTTAAATTGTTTCAAATCCATGTACTTAATATCATCGGCATAAGGTTTAGGCACAAAATAAAGCATCCTTTTCAACTCTTTAAGACGATCTGTTTCCCATAAACTGCTTTTATGCTCTCCGATCTTATTAATAATATATTTTTCGAACTCCTGCTTAAATTGATTCACCTTTCCGCTTTTCTCCCTCAAACCGTTCCATTCGGCAAAAAGATTTTTATATCTATTACCCCTGTCGGAAAGATACAGCTTTACATTTATTCTAATGGATCCCAAGCCTAACGGCTTTGCCATTCCGATTTTATGCGCCAAACCTTCCGGCAGGTCAAGCACAAATAAAAGTG
This sequence comes from uncultured Ignavibacteriales bacterium, assembly GCA_913053915.1. Next base: position 11,723 of record CAJXGP010000003.1, read on the forward strand.
CTCCAATTTCAACATCACTCAGATTTTCAAATCTTATTCTGCCTTGAAATTCAGCACCCGCATTAATCGGCTTAATTTCGGTATGCTGTGTGTCAGACTTTTTTATTATACTTTTATCTTCCTCCCAATTGTTTCCATCTTGATGCCAATAGAGTTTATTGCCCCTAATCTGAGTTTGATCGTTGTAGTTTTTCATGCCATTTGCACTTTGTTCCAAATATAATTGAAATGATGTCGGTTTTGGCCCTGAAAGTATTTTAGGTATTTTACAACTTGTAGTCACTTTATCAGCGGAATTTTCGGCTAAAAGGGCATCTTCAAAAAACACACGCGTCATAAAGTTATTTTTGACTCCGAAAATAGATTCAGCAATATCAACACCGTCTTGTGTATATTTAGGCAAAAAATCCGTTATTCTCTTTTTGTAAGGGATTCTAAAATGACCTGTAAAACCAAAACTCTCAATATCCCCTCGCTTATCCGTCAAATAAAAACACGGGGTTGCATTCCTTTTTATTATTGATTCCTTATTGCCTTTTGCAGATTTTATTCTATCATAATCATCTTTATAACTATCCATTAAGTCCTTGCTAATTTCCAGTATTTTAGCATTTATATCTTCATGAAAAATAACCCAATGCAGATGTTTTCCCTTTTTATTGCTCGGCATATATCCGGAACAGATTAAGTATCCTTCAAATTCTTCATCTGTCTTTGGATTTCCGTCATATCGTCTGATTGACGTAACCTTAGCATATTTCATAAGTACCGTATGCTTATGGACTGCCTCTTCGTCATACTCGAAATAAACATGCTCAGACTTTTCTTTATAATGATCCCTATTTAATTTGAATCCATTACTTTTAGGATCTTTAATAGAAATCCTTTCGTTTAGCCCTTGTCCTGCAACCAAATCATCTTCTACTCTAAAAATTTGATTTGTACCGATAATACTTGCCGGCCTTATTTCGTAGCTGTTAAGCCCCTTCTTGTAAAAATAACCTGCCTTTACTTTACTGTAAAAACCGCTTGTCTTATCCCCTCCAATGATACATTGACTATAATCATTTTTTACATACTTCGACTCAAATGTACGATAAAAGTATCTTATCCCTTTACCTTCGTTATCCCCGGCTATTGAATAACCAAACCTGCTCCAACTTGCTATTTCAATCATCGTTCGAATCATTCCCCGCAGGGAACTTCCCGGGATACGATATTTGCCCGCCTGCCGGTAGAAATCTGAGTTGCCCGCTTCGCCTTCTTTTCCGGATCTTCTGATATATATCGGCGTTTTTGTCTTAATTTCCACATCTATATATCCTGTGTTTCCGTAGTATTTATCAAACGAATCAGGTTTATCCAGCGTAACTGCTTGTTTATTCAATGGCACAAAGTTATATGGGGCAGTTGCTGTGGAAACATTAGCCTTACCGAAAACATTAGTTTTATTCTTCTTCGCCTTTAATTCCAACTCTTTACCTTTAATTAAAACTCTTGTAATTAATCCATTAACTCTTTCAAACTCGCATTTTTCGTCATTCATATCTATATCAACAACAAACGTTTCTTGAATAGCCATCGGCGGCTTATCTTCAAAATCTATTTCTACAATGAGTTTACCCTTTTTAGATTTTCTTGCTAGTAAAGTTGCTTTCTCCATCATCGTTCTCCCTCCATAAGTGGCAATTGCACAAATTTTACAAACCTTACATCTACATATGCAGCCCGGTAACCATTTTTATAACCTATATAGTGCCTCGTTTTGATTGCCACCCTCATTTTTTTGTTATCCGTTTTCCATTTTCCCGGAATTGCTATTTCTGTTCCCCTTTGCTCGGTTAAAATGGTATATTCGTTGTAAATCTCTGCTTTAGTTCCAAAGATAACCTGGTTCGCTTCAATAAAATCAGTTTCTTCGCCTTCACTATCAGATCTGTATCGTCCATGTAATCCGCCGTTGGAACGCCATAGATGCAGTTCTTCATCTTGATTGAATATGCGCAGTCTCCTGACAAATTGTTTTTCTATCCGTTTGTCTTCCTGAAAACTAAAATCGCTATTATACTTGCCGATTAATACCTCATTATCAAGATATACAACGACATTGGATTCTTTTTTTATATAATCCTTTATCTTTTTAAGATCCTCCAATATCAAGTTGGTTTTAGTGCTGCTTTTGATACTCATCAATTTCAAACCATTTTCAATTATATTCATTTACGGCCTCCTTCCTGTGACAAATCGTTCTCATCTATAACAAAACTGTTAAATTCATTAACATAATCCTGAAGTATTTTTTTGTGTGATTCAGGAATAGAATCTATCTTATCTATCGTCGCATTAAAATCTTTATGTGAAATCTTTACACTCTTGCCCTCAAAAGCGCCTCTTCCGATATTTTTCTCACCCCCGATCAGCAAATCCCCTGTCCATAAATCTTTTAATATTAAAAGCAGCAATCCAATCTCTGCATCTTTTGGATTGTCCAGCTCTATTATCAATTTGTTGGTATCCTTAGTGTCTTTAGCGAATATAGGCATACTGTCAAAAAGAGCACCGTCTATCGTTCCGCCCGTAAATCTATCAATTTTAATGCGTTGCTGAATACCGTTTACAACATTCTGGGCAACAACAACCTCATTAATTCTTACCTTGCTCAGACTTGAAGAGTTGCCGAAAAGACAATCCAACAGTTCACTTCCGTTTGCTATTTTTAGTGTGTTAAAAATCCTTTCGGCCCTTGCTCGTATTGCGCCTTTTATGGATGTTCCAGGTATAATATTATGTCCTGAAGATTTAATGTGAGATGAATCGGATGCGGCGGCATCATCTGAATAGTGCCTTACGATTAATGAATCCTTGATAACAAAATCAAATTCCATTCTAAAACTATCCGATTGATATTTATACTGCCTTGACGAATTGCCGACAAAGGGGTTATCCTCTTTTTTCATCCATTTGATTATATCGCCTCTGTCTTTTAGATCATAAAAACTGAGGCTGCTATTCTTTAACGCAATCCTGCCGAATCCAAGGCTTGTTTTAGCGCCTATTATTATTCTATCTCCCTTGATATCATCTTCTAATATTGAGATAAAGCCTAAGAGTTCATCCTTGTTATCTCCGCCGATTTCAATTGTAAATTTAAATTCGGCGCCCTGTTCTATCACCTCATAATCAAATTTTGCCTTATCGGATGTGATTCCTGTTTTATTATCGATACGAATTCCGTCTCTAATTTGGACATGTGCATCATTCGCTAATACTAAATCGCTAAATATAATCTTGCTGCTATTTCCGTTATCAGAATTTGCAGAACCAAAATAGCTTTCGAGAAGGGTTAATTCCAAATTATTTGCATCATTACTCCTGAATTCTTTATAATGTTTGTATAAATGATGCCGCAAAACCCCCGCAAGTGAAGCCCCCGGAATAAAGGGTTTGCCGTTTTTATCCCGCAAAATATCACTGTCGGTCTCTTCGTCCCCTCCTCCGCCGACAAGAAGCGGCGATATATTTCTTATAATGCCATTCAATATTATTTTATACCTGTCAAATTTATGATTCTTGCTCATTATTTACCCCCCTTCTTTCTTTCCGCATAAAATTAAAGAATGTTTTCAGGTAAACTTTTTTCATCTCATTTGAAAAGTCATCTTTGTTTTTTAAGAGTTTGGTAAACTCGTCCAAATTATATATCTTGTTTAAGAAACCATCAGTATCAACAATAGCCTTATCACCCTGAATATGATTTAAAAGATTTGTAGTTTTATTGTTACATTTTTCAAGTTGCGTTAGCGCAATCTTATTTTTTGCAATCTCGTCAAAGTTCTTGTAAAATGTATTAATATTCATCGCAATAGATTGCATTTTTCCGCATAATGATTTTGTCGGAAGATTTCCGAATGAGTCCTCATCCAACATGGCTTTTAAAATAACTTGATCTTTGATCCTGTTTTGTATAATCCGAGTTACAATCTTTTTTACAAAATCCGGCGGGATGCCCGGCGGCTTATTAAAGGTTTCCGCTTCCGATTTTTTTGAGTATTCATCTTGTTTAACTTGCCATCCAAAAATAACCCTTCCAAACCCTTCATGTATTTTTTCGCCAATGCCTTTTATCTGAAGTTTTTCATAATTGTCCGGCAATCTATCGCACTTAAAACAACTTCCCGCCTTAAAAACCGTTTCACTTTGGTTTTTAAATTTCCACACTCCGACAAATTGCTCTATCACATCTTTTCTGATAAAGGAATTTTTTATTTTTACACCCAGTAATTTCTCGAGGTTATCCGTATCGGCAGTAGAAAACCCATTATCATTATATATGACCGTATCAGATAAAAGTGTCATCACAATATCCTCATCATCCGATTCTGTGTCGGTTTTTATCTCCCGATCGTAATCCGACACATCTGTCAATTCAATTACAACCCTTCCATATTGAGAGTTTTTTGACAAACCCATATATACCGTAATTTTCTGAGGAAAATATTCTTTGAATGCAGAAATTTGCTCTTCGCTGCCGATAATTTTACCCTCAAAAATCTGATTGGCATTAATCGATTCATAGTTAAATATTTTATTGTCTGCATTATCCTCTTTGGAGTGATGAAAGGAAATAGATTTCTTGACAGGTTTATTGTAAATAGTTGAACCTTCGATATTGATAAATGCTTCTCCCGATCTTGTGGGTTCATTAAAAGAATCACCCTCAAACATGAGATCATAGGCGGAACAGCCTTTGTATTTTTCTTCTTTTATCGAATAGGGATTTGGAAAATACCTTCTTGCGTCATCTGATGCGTGAGCATCTGTGAATGTCAAATCGCCCTTTAAAAACCAGTTGTAAAATATACCGTCCTTATGAGCATCCTTTAATTCTTTCTTTTTGATATATAAAGATGTAAATACGCCTAAGACGGTATTGCCCGGGATATAAGATTTGGTATTCACCATATTGGCATCACCCCTTTTAGAGCTGATAATGACCGGATTTACAGTTTTTATTTTATACCTTATTGCTTTCACAAATCGCCTCCTTTTCAAGAACTTCTATGGCATTATCGTTGAGAGATTTTTCGTTTTTCATCAGGACAACATTTATTTCACCTAAACCTCTAGTCCGTTTAGTACCCATTCTACGGATGTTTTGACATATCAGAGCCAGATCAATCTCACAACTTTCATAGAGATCCGCATGCGCAATGAAGGTATTACCCTTGTCAATCACTCGTTCTGTCCTTAGGGAATGCTCCTTGGCACATCCGGTTTTTATGTCAATGGCGGTTGAATATCTTAACGATGTGAGCTGATCGGTAATGTTTTGCTTATTGATGATGTTCCGCGTGTTTGTAAGATATTTAAACCATGCCTTGCAATCTTCATACTCCGTTAAAAAAAAGTTTGAGAGATGAAGCACCCCCTCCGCTGCCCCCGCAGTCCCGAATATTTTATCAATATCAATAATATTCTTATCAAAAGATTCTAGCATTTCATTGACCTCTTCGGCCGACTCGCGCATAATGCCCTTTATTCGTTTTGATGGAATGTATGGCAACCCAACTTCATCGAGCACGACATCCGAGTCCACAATTGTGCCGTAACCCTCCCCTATTCCGGCGAGCACATCTGATTTAAGATCTATTTTTATCTTATATTTATTCATTAGATCCCCTCCCGTTTTAGATTTAGAAGTGTTTTTGGATAAAAATCAATCAGTTCGATCATGTCCATGTACGGGCTCTTATTATTTGAGAACCCTGTTTCAGATTCATCGGAATTGCTAAAACAGGGCAATATTTTATCCCTATATTTCAACTCTTTAATAAATCCGGTCGTAGCAGCTTCTCCGACATACAACACCTCTCTCAGTTTTTTTATGTTTGATTGGGGAAGTTCGGATAAGCTTGTTAAGCATCTTAATAAGTTCGATATATCATCGATTGAGTATGGCCTCATATAAAGAATTTTATTATCGGCACTCCTATAATCAGTATCTCTAATCTCTTCAATGCTTCCACCCAATCCGCCGAATGAAATATGGAAATCTATGAATGAACTATCCTCCTTTTTCCTTAACTTCCTTTCTCTCTTTGCATTTCCGCAGAGGGCTTCCGCCATCTTATAAGCCCTATAAAAAGGATATTTGGTTTTTACAATGGAAATCCCCGCACATGCCGTTATGTTTTTGTCTTTACAGATACCCTGTTCCTCAAAGGCTTTGATAAATTCTACGGTAAGAAACATGCCCACTCTGGCATCGCAGACAAATGTCACATCATCTCCGCCGATGACTATCGGGCGAACAGGCAAGTATTTTTCTGTAAATGAAATTTCTTCTTCTTCTTTCAAGAGAATCAATTTTTCCAATGTTTGTCCAAAAGCATTTTTTACCGCCTCTTTTAATTTCGTTGAAAATGCCTGCACCCCTTTCTCATCTGCTTCTTCCTTGAACTTTTCTCCAAGATCGTTGCCATCAATATGAACAATTGCAATATGATTATTCTCACCCACTGAACCGCCCAATTTATCTATTTCATCGGTAAATTCAAAATCGTTTATAACAGAACTGAAATCTTTTTCGAGCTCAGCTTTAGATTCTTCTGATGCTAAAATTTTTGTATAATTTATTGAAGAAATATAACCTTCTTCATTTTTCGGTTTATATCCCCATATTTCAGCAGACAATCCGCTTCTTGGACAATCCGTCGTTATCCCTAATGAACTAAGCTCTGTTTGCGGTATCGATCTATTCTCTTGCATTTTTGCCTTTCTTATAAGTTTTGCTCGCGATTCGGAGTAATTGCTATCATCAAATTTATCATCTATAGTGATATTGGGAATAATACCCGGAGCTGACTGTAGCAAGGTACGACTCCAATCTTTCATTGCGTCTTCTGCATTCTCTAATGAATTAAAGTAAATAAGCGCATTTCCTCCGCCAATATAGCTACAATCAAATTTATTACGCAGTTTATCAAAAATATCTTTCACTTTATAGGATGCCCCTATATTTTCTTTGAGCTTGTTCGATGCAAAGATATATTTTTGTATCGATGTCATCCCGATAAATACTGCCGTTTTACCCATATTACCTCCGTTAATTAGAGAAATAACCTTTCATTTTTTTCACAAATTTGTTCTCCGGCCAATCGTCTATACCCAAAACAAGGATATTTTTATTGTTTGTGCCGGTACTTAATATGAGTTCAGATTGAAGATCCGACACGGTTTCGGCACGTGTTATTAAAATAGCCTTTGCTTCTTCGCCGCCAATCTGTCTTGTTCTTAGAACAATCTCAAAACCTTTTTCTTTGCATATGTGCTTTTCTTTTGATGTTGTGCAGCTGATGCCGATAAGCTGATAGCCCTTCATTAAGATTAAATCCAACTCGAATTTATCCTTATTGTTATCTTTTTTGGACAATTCTTTATTGAACAGTATTTCGTCAAAGTCATTTTTAAAGTTATTTTGAATCAGTTTTTTAATATATCTTTCAAACCAAAAACCATCTATAAAATCAACAGCATTCTTATAATTATGCCACATTATATCTGTGTTAAATTTCCCGTTTTCACGAAGCCTGAATCCTTCCGGAAAAGCGTTAATAATACCCTGAAATACATCATTAGGTTTATATTCTGAAATCTTTTTAAAAATATTCACCCTTAGCTTAAAATTATCTGCTTCTCTATCTCTTAATTCATCAAGTTTAGTTTGAAAAAACGTTTCGCAATCAACCGACTTTCGCATATCAGACCCGGGATCCGACAAATTTTTAAATATTTTAAAATCCTTCCCCTCTATTTTGAAAATCTCCCTCTGGAAACCACCATCTTTTGAATAGAAATTATCTATCTTATTGTCATCGATCAATCCTTCAAATTTACTGTCAACACTGTTAAAACATGTATATTCGTCGGTTTTATCTTTTTTTTCTTCAAATAAATGAAGTTTGAGAAGTCTATTAAACGTAATCTTTACTACATCTTTGAGATCATCGCTCGTAACTTCATCATCAAATTCTATCTTAAAACTGCGAGCGGACAAATAAGATGCAGAAAAATCCCCTTTTTTCTTATCTTTTAGGTATGAATATGAATATACCGCCATAGCTTTTGTTCCGCCGGTAAAAAAGAGATGAACTTTCTCAGATTTATTAATCATTTTTTCTAATTTGGATTCAATGTCCTCTTTAGAATCTATATCCTTTATATATATCAGTTCCTGAAATTTAAGTTTGCTATCTTTCAACAAATCTTTCAGCAATTCAGCGTATTTTTCTGTTGATGCTTGGTTGTCTGATTCTGCAGAACAAACCATCCAAATTCTATTTAGTTTTGAATTTTTTTCTGTAAAATACTTTACGGCAACATAATCAGGCAACGGGCTTGTGCCGATTAACAAAACAAGATCCGTAAAATCTAAATTCATAAAAACACCTTTTTTTATGTCTGCGTCCTTAACTCCAGCAAAATTCAAAATATGAGCATTTCCCGCAAAACGGAATCTTTTTGGGAGCCGGAGCATCATCATTCGATGACAAGAAAGCCTCAATTTCATCTACTTCATCTTTTATCAACACTTCATCATTCTTTTCGAGCTCTATATTGATGGATATTTTTTCTTTTGGAATCTTGATTATTCCCTTGCACTGAATACCTTTTTTGCTGAGCAGATAGAGATAATATTTTAGCTGTTTTATGCCGTTTGCCATTGTACGGGAGGATTTTTTTATTTCCGCTACAAATAGACTGCCATTTTTAAGGGTTATAAAATCAATCTCTGCAGCAAACTCCGCAAGGTATATCTTTTTCTTTTCGCGCTTAAATGTAGTTTGATCAATTAGGCGTCCTATCTCAAGGAAAGAGTCGTTCTGATTTGAGGACATCTGCCTTGACATAAGCCACGCTTGACGAGGACAAATATTATAAGCACTAAAAATGGATGGAGCAACGTTTATATATTCCATGGATTATATAAAATTGTCAAACTCATAAGTGAAACCGACATCATTATTATAAAAAGTACGGACCATATCTTTCGTTATAACCCTAAAATTACCTATATCTTCAAAATTTTTAATATTATCAATGGTGTTTTTATTAATATTTACAGACAGAACATAATCATAAAAATCCTTTTTTATATTCAAAAATTCATTCTTTTTTATAACCATATCATCAAGCGTCAATATTTTTTTGAATTTTTTCAAAATGTCACTTGATTTCTCATCTTTTTCAACAAATACTAAAATGTTCGGCACATTTTTTATAAGATTAAATTCATCTGAAATATCGGTATAATTGAGTTTTTTTATTCCGGATATAATTTTTTCCGATTCGTCACTTGATGAGATAGCATTAATTTTATTATAGTATGATGATCTGATCATTTTAAGTAAGTCATTTTCTGCAATCACTTTACGGTTTTTCAATAGATCATCGGTTAGACTTATAGCAACAGGTTTATAGATATAATTATAATATTTTCTGCTGTTCCTTGAATCTATTAATTTTAGGAGATAAATACTTCCTAATTTATCAAGTTTGTTGTTCCTGTTGCATCTTCCGGCTGTCTGAACGATTGAGTCAAAAGGCGCAAAATCTCTGTAAATCACATCCATATCTATGTCTACTCCGGCTTCTATAAGTTGGGTTGATATTACTATCTTTCGTCCTGATTGCTCCTTGATTTGATTAATTCGTGTCAATCTATCTTTAGGAATTATATTTCCAGACAAATAAATAATCCGGACATTAATACTTTCCTTGAGTTTTTTATAAAATTCCAAACTACTTCCAATTGTGTTAAAGACAAACAAAAAGCTATCTTTCGGCTCTTGGGCAATATGCTTAGATGCAATATAGAAGAGTTCATCTATCGTTATAGAGTCCAAATTATTTATGGTATTTACTTTATATCTGGAAAACATGCAGAAATAATTCAAAGTTTTATCTTTATTTATGAGTGGAAAAATTTCATTTTTTGCTTCTGAAAAAATCGATGGCATAGTAGCAGTCATAAAGATAATTTTGCAATTAAGGAAGTTGGTTAATTTGATCAATATATTATTAATCAGTTTCCAATATTCCATGGGCATGGTTTGGATCTCATCAAGTATAATAACGCTGTTTGCAATATTGTGAAATTTTTTGATTATTTTATTTTGTTTAGAAATTATAGTATTGAAAAACTGCCAAAATGTAGTTAAAATTATAGACTTATCCCAATTTTCTATAAGAAACTGCGCATCCGTGCCGCTGTAATAATTTTCGTCATTTTCTATTTCTACTTCGGCAAGATGATGATGCTTCGCGATATAATCGGTCGGGACCAATTTATTGCATTTTATAATATCACAAAACTCCTGATAAGTTTGTTCTACTATTGAGGTAAATGGCAATGCGTAAATGATCTTCTTTATAGTTTTATTCTGTTCGGTAATCTTAAGGGCGGCATTAATTCCGGCTAATGTCTTTCCACTGCCGGTCGGAACATTTATAGAGAAAATATTATGATTATCGCTAATATTTGCTGCACACAAATTATAAATTTCATTTCTTATAATATTCAGTGATGTGGGCGATTTTACTTTTCCGAATTTTACAGCCCTATATTGATCAATCCATTCATGCGCATTCTCCGGAAGTTTAGCAAATTTAATCTGCCTATGAAACCTTGCATCATTTTTGTCTGAATATGCGAGGATTGAAAAAAGAAAATTTAATAAAAAATAGTTTCCGATATCGTCGTTAATATCGTCCATATCAAATATCATATTTCTAACATAATCTTTTGCGTCCTCAAAATTCAGGCTGTTGGTTTCATTAATACAATGAAACTGCAGATTGTTCCATTGCACACTGAGATTGTCCCACTTAGGGCTGCCGATCGCAAGCATATCCCGTATATTTTCAAAATTTCCATGATGCTTCCGTATGGCGCAAAAAACTATCACCGGCAGAATATTTTTAGAGTCTGCACCATTCTTACCATCGGTTAATCCAAGATCGTCAGCCGTTTTATATGCTGCATAAACCGCAGAAATCAATGCATGATTCTTTAGTTCGCTTTCACCTTTACATGGTGCACCGTTTATGGACGCCGAGAGATAATCCTGAAAAAATTTAGTACTTTTTCCTATATCGTGATAAAAAAGCATGTTAGACAAAGCCAACTTTATATCATCTTCAGGAAAAGGCAGGCAAAGACCGCTCTTAGCATTATATATGCCGTTACCTATATGCATAACGCTTTCAAGATGATCTATAAGCAGCCTATCGGGATGCGAGAAATATTCCATTTTTAAAACAATACTATATTTTCATTGAGGGTATCCACGGCATGATATTTACTGATTTTAGCTTTTATTTTTTCACCACTGACCTCGGATATAAAATCACCTGTTTTAGCAATCTCTCTGTCAGGCTTCATTTCAAGCGTCATATGAAATCTTATATATTTTTTATTACCATCTCCAATCAATGAGAGAGCACCGCTTGACGATATCTTATCTAATGGTATTATAGAGGAGAACTCTGTAAAATCATCAATATTTTCTACCAAGTCCGCATCAAAAGAGCCTATGAAACTATAGTTTGCTAATAATTCAGATAATCCGAAAGAGATGGAATAGGCTGATCTATGCAGCGATAGACACTGTTCCAAACTGTTGAAAAGTTTGTCATCATTCATATGAACATAAATCCTGTATTCTGAGTCTTTTAAAAGTTCATACCTTATCTGCGTGTGAGGTGCCTCTTTCCTACTGTCCATTATTGCAAACATTTGAACTTTTGCAGTGTTGATCAGATTTTCAGAGATTTGAGTTTTTTTTAACGGTTTTCTGATACTAATAGATAGTTTACACGCACCATCCTGAAAATAATTCAGGTAATCCGATTTATCCAAACCTAAAATAGCACCAAAAATTCCATATAAAGCAGTTTTAGAAGGAACAGGCAATGTAAGCGGTGATGTTGTGGTATATGGCACCCTAAAATGTCCATATGGAGCAAATAAATCAAAAACCAATATTCTCATTTTAGCTCCTTATTCTATTGTAAAAACTTTTTCCAACCATCGGGAATCTGCTGTTCTAATCTAAGATTATCATCTATTTTGTATTCTACGCCATTAATCTCGTTTTTATTGGTATCGAAAGAGTTCAGCAGTTCTGAAATATCTATTATAAAATCGTTTTCACTTCTCACCTTTAGGGGATTCTCAAAGCCTGTCATCTTGATCTTTTTATCAAGATCGCCGATAAAAAATCCTTTATTTTTATAAGTTACTTTTATCAGCAGGCGGGGCATTTGTCCAAACTTTGAGCGGCTTATTAGATTTTTTGTTCCATCCCACAAAGCTTCAATCAGTTCATCTACGTCATCTTCCGTAAGCTTAGTAATACCGGCAGCTGTTTCATTAACAATACCATGGAATACTATGAATGAATATGGCAAAATATATTCTTCCCGGAATGTCTTCTGCTTCGAACCTTCTTTTGAAGCAAATGCGCCTGTTCCTTTAATATGTTTTATCTCAACCTGATGTAGCGATCTGCCTATCTTGAACTGAACGGGACCCGTATAGGTTATAGAATCTTTATTCATCGGAATAACACCACCGAAAAGTCTTATATCAATGCATTTTTCTACTATGTTTTTCGCATTTTCTTGAAAATCTTTTGCCCTCATTTTTCCATCCTGCACAAAACCTTTCTCTTCATCGTAAACTATTTCTCTGACAAAAATATCTTTGCTATCTTTACCATTGTAGTCTTTATAATCATGTAAATAATCTCTTACAGTTCTTTTCAATCGAACATCCGTAACAATATTTATTCCAGTTTCTTCATCAATCCTCGGCCTATTATTGTCTAACGGATCTCCATTTGGATTAGCGTCAGTCACATCATAACAAAATAAAAGTTCACTTCTCTTACTAATAATATCACTCATTTCCTACCTCCTCATTTTCTTTTTCTTCTTTGTTAAATTGTCCGGTTAATGTTAAGCCAAGCGTAAAATAGAAACTCAGCTCATTGATAGAAAATTTTGCGAAATCACTGTTTATGAAATATAGTCCTATCGACTCTTCCATCTTTCTGTAATAATTTTTCTTATATTCTTCGAGTTTATTTATTATCTCCGGAAGCAGCCGCTTTGCCACCCTCTCATCAATTTTTAATCCGTTTAATCTTGATTGAAACGGCTTAGCCTGTTTGTCTGAAAATTGTATATTCAATAATTTTCCGGCCAAAACTCCCTCTAAAAATAAGGCTTTTTTAGTATCATGATCAAATATACCATTCTCACTAAAAAATTCTTCATATTGACCATTCTTTGTATTCATCTTAAACATCCCTCCTTTTAGTAACTTTATTTCTTTTATATACAAAATAATTTTGTATGCTTTTAGTGCATCTACATTAAAACTAAATTCTTCTCCATTTAAAAAATCTTTTCTTATCTTAGACATCATTCTATTTAATAGAAACTCAAGGGATATTTCCCTACCCGTAAAGATATTGCTTAATATTAAAAGGAAATCCTTATCATAATTACCTTCTATTTTGCTATTACCAAAAAAATTTCGGATGAATTTAAATGAAAAATCAAACTTTATCGCTCCATTCTTTGTTGGAATTTCTTTGAATATATCAACCTTCCTTTTATCTATATTATATTTGGCTTCTATTAGGTAGTTTAATCTTGTAGGAGCAATCTCTTCAATGCGAAGCAGAATGTTAAATGCACTATTGACAACTTTGTAAAATATAAAATTAAAGTTTACAATATTTCCTTCTCTTGAAAGTTCCTTTAATATTCTTTCTTCAGTTGTTTCTATACGCGCCGAGTTAGTTTGCTTTAATGAGAAATCGGCATAATTATTCATCCTTTTAAGAAGTTGCTGCAATATATCTTCATCAGGATAAACAAGCTGTGGGATAATCAAATATGTAAACCCGCAGAATTTATCAAAATTTAGATATTTTTTAATATATTCTCTGCCTCGCTCAAGAACAATAGCGCAATCAAGACAAACAGGATAATTTTTCCACGCCTTTTTTTGCTCAAATCCTCCGGTAACCATCCCTTTCTTGTGAACTGTGTAAAATTTATATGTATCGACAAAACCCAAAACTGTAGTTGTTTTGTGACATAAATAACATTGTTTTTCATCGCTTTTACTTTCTACGTTATATTTAGAATAATAACCACAGTATGCATTCTTTAAAAGTGTTTGCTTAAAAGCATCGAGATCACCAACATACAACTCTATATTATCTTTCATAAATGTCAGCGTAATTACCCCTCCATCCCGCACTGCCATTTCTGTCCCGCTTTTTTTTACAACTGAGAGATCCATGTCTTTTACGAAACTAATAAGATCGCCTAATATCTTATCTTTATTATTTTGGATCGCATCATTGATCTTATTTAAGAGTATTTTATCTTTTTCGGAAAAATTATCTTTATTTTTATCCAAAAAAACTCTTACAGATTTAAGCACTTTTACGCGAAATGTTGTTTCGATATCAGTTATTTTCGCTGTAGGTGTATAGTTTACGCCATTGCCCTTATTAGCTTTGTAAAAATATCTCGATTTCTTATTTTTATCATATTCCTCATAATCGATATTGCAGTATGAAACACTATCCGGATCGTCAATATTAAACTTTACTTTGAAGACATGTTTGTAGGGAACTCCGATATTTTCTATGAATTCAAAATCGTCCGGCTTCTGAATATATCCTATCTCATATAACGCTTCAATCATTCTGCCCTCCATTCCTAACCGTTAGACACTTTTCCGAATATCAATATCCAAGCACTCTATCTAACTATCTCCACCATACCAAAACCTTGACTATTGCGGCTTCCAAGCCCCGCGTCAAGCGCAAATCTCAAGAGATCCCTGTCTCCGGACAGCACATATCTTCCAAGCCATCCTTTCACAACAGTTTTTCTGCCATTGCTGACAAAATATCTGACACGCTCATTTCTGTTGCCACTATATAGCGGCTTAATGAAAATACTACCCGGCGCTTCCCTATTATAGAGCGCTCCCCACTTTTTTATCATATTGTTATTTATTAACCTGCCGAACTCATCTTCAAACGAGCTGTAGTAGTGCGTCAGTTTCCTACCATCAGGTTTTACTAAAGTTGAATGCACTTCAATCGGGGTCATTGCGCTAACGGTTATAGAACTACCGTCTATTGCCCTATCCTTCATAACACTGATAGATTCTACGGACACCTTATTGTTACCGAAATCAAGATCTCTCGCACGGATTATATTGCCTGCAAATTGGGTCATAATCCAATCTACCGGAGATGATAAATAAAAACTTATTTTGTTGAAAAATGTAAAGGTTTGGGTATTCCGATTTATTATTCCCCTTTCCCTAATTTCAGAAAAGACAAAAAGTTTAAACTTCCTACTGCCGAATTCGAAACCATATTCATGAAGCCATGCCGAGTCCATTCTGTCCAAATACTGATATATCAATCCCTGCAGAATATTATTATAGCTCTGCCTTATTGTTATATTATTATCTGAAATAAGATGAACAAGAACCCTCATATCCTACCCTTCTTTTTTATGCGATATAAACTGAGATGAGTATTATAAATAGCTCAGCGACAATGTTCCTGAGTATATCTCTATCTTTTTATTATGTCAAGCACAACAATATTGTCAATGATTACTTTTTTTTATCCTATTGGCGAAATCTTATGGAGCATTGTAAAACACTTGTTTCAATTCCTTATAGGTAGAGTCAAAAGGATGAAGTAAAAACTCAAAAAGGAAGATATTATAAGTTTCAAATATCTACCTTATAAAATTAAAAGAAGAAAAAGTTCAAGCAGTAGCTTTTTGTTTTATGAATTCTTATTTGAATAATGAAAATGAAAACAAGGCAACAGAATACCTAAGAAAAGCGTTGCCCGATACATTTATTTCCGCTTCTTATGAAGTTTTACCTTCCGTAAGATTTTATGAAAGAGTAAGCACAACAGTTGTCAATGCTTACATCGGAGTGGTGGTTGATTCTTATCTAAAATCCTTATTAGGGAAATTAGAAAAACTGAATTTCAACGGTAAGTTAATGATTATGCAATCTAACGGAGGAGTTGTAACGCCTGAAATTGCTTGTAAAATTGCTGCTGTTGCTGTGCTGTCTGGCCCTGCTGCTGCACCAATTGCAGGTGCTTATTATGCTAATTTATTGGGATATGATAA
>CAJXGP010000004.1 GCA_913053915.1 uncultured Ignavibacteriales bacterium
CAGGTTTGATTACTTTCAGCCGGATGGAGAGGTACTAAGAGATCCAAATAATATCGCAGCACTTGATCCGTTGCAACCCCCATACCCCTCAAAGTATTTTTTTAGAGCCTCTGCAAAAAAACAGATAAGCCCTAGAATCGGCATATCTTATCCGATAGGCAATAAAGGAGCTTTGCATATTTCTTACGGTCATTTTTTCCAAATACCGCCCTTTAAGTATTTATATAAAAACCCAAATTTCAGGATTCCATTAACGGGTAATTTCCCACAATTTATCGGTAATTCAATTGGTAATGCGAATCTTAAACCTCAGGAAACCACAATGTATGAAATAGGTTTGCAACAAGAATTGTTTCCGGATTTAGGGGTTAATGTAACTGCTTATTATAAAGATATTAGGAATCTTCTAGGCGTTGCAATTCATATAAAAAATAATTTTAAAAAATTTGCGGAATATATAAATAGGGATTATGGCGCAGTAAGAGGAATTACGGTTTCACTAGATAAAAGATTTAGTAATGGTATAGGTGCAACGGTAAATTATACTTACCAGGTAGCACAAGGCAACGCTTCCAATCCCAATGAAGCGTTCAATAAAGCACAAGCGTCGCCTCCGGTTGAGATTAATAAACAACTTGTTCCATTAAATTGGGATAGAAGACATTCTCTAAACTTCACTATTACATTAGGTGTTCCCAATAATTATATAATTAGTGCTGTCGGGCAATTAGGCTCAGGCTTACCCTATACTCCTTCTTTTCAAAATGAAAGGACAGGGCTTGAAAACAGCGCTAATAAACCGGCTTTCTTTAACGTAGATTTGTATATTACTAAATATCTAGAATTATCCGGCTTAAACTTTTCCCTGTTTGCTAAAATTTATAATCTTTTCGATACTCCGAATGAGCTAACTGTTTTTACGGATACCGGTAGGGCGGGATATACTCTTGAAGAAACCAGAGCTCAGTCAAGACCGAGAGGAATAAATACTTTGAAAGAGTTTTTTACAAGACCTGATTTTTATTCAGCGCCTAGGCAAATACTTCTTGGTTTATCATTAAACTTTTAATTTAAACGGTAGGATGAATAATCGTGAAAAGTAAACATGTATATTTTGTTATTTTATTATCTGCAATAATTCTCACTTTTTCCCCATTTTCAAACGGTCAACAGAGATTAGTAGATAAACATAAAGGGAATCCTAAATATATTAAGATGGGATTAATGAACGGTAATTTGGTAGAAACCATATTTTATAATTTCGGTGAAATTGCGGATTGGAAGAATCAGCCCACGAGGAGCGGTGTATGGCCGAAAGGCAGCGGTCATACTTATGTCGATGGCGTAGCCTTTATAGTACAGGCACAGACGAAAGATCCCCAGGGTAAAATTATTCATCCTCTTGAAACAAATTATTATGAATATACAAGATATAACCCTGCAACGGGGGTAACTTATGGTTGGTGGCCCTTACCCGGATATGCGAATCCATACCAGTCAAGTGTAGCAATGAGCGATGATCCGAATACATGGCCTTCTCACTGGCCGGATCGAGCCGCTAGCTGGGATGGTCAGTGGAATGGATTCTTCGGCAGAGGAATTTTAAATGCCGATCTCGAATCTTATTTTGTTTTTGATGATAATGAAGACCGCGAGTATATGGAGGAAGATAATTTTTATCCGGATGCTGATGATTCTACTAGGGGAGGACTAGGAATGCAAGTCCATGGAAGAGGGTTCCAATGGTCTCAAGTTCTTGCTGAAGATGTGATTTTTTGGTACTATGAAATAACCAACATGGGAACAACCGATTATCCAAAGACACTTTTCGCTCAGTATGTAGATTGGGGGATAGGGGGACACGACAATTCCTCTAATAATGCCGGTGATTATAATACATTGCTCGATATTTCTTATTCATGGTCCACCGTATCTTTCGGCAGTCCGGGGCATTGGAGTCCTGTCGGTTATGCCGGCTATGCTTTTTTGCAAAGTCCGGGTGACCCTTATGATGGTATTGATAATGATCACGACGGTTTGACGGATGAAACTATGTACAATAATGCAAAAGTTTTCATCACTAAGGTTAACAATGATCCTTTTATAAAAGATCCCCGACGGGATACCGTTCGATTTAGAAAATTTTATGGTTATTCCTGGCATCCTCATTGGGATGCCGATGAGAATGAAAATTGGAAAACATATACAGATTTAAATCATAACGGCAAATGGGATCCGGGTGAGCCTCTGAATGATGATGTAGGTTCCGACGGATTAGGTCCTTTTGATAAAGGTTATAAAGGCCCCGATGCCAACGGCACACAAGGCGACGGTAAACCGGAGCAGGGTGAACCTGATTTTGGAATTCTCGATAAAAACGAATCCGATCAAATTGGGCTTACCGGTTTTGCTATTTTTGCAGTGCATACTTACGACCTTAATAACGATGAAAGAAATTGGAAAGTACTTTCAGCTTTACCTTCTCCTCATGCTCAATCTTTGGTTGGTGTGAATCTAGGTAATTTCTTCTCCAGTTATTTTTTTAAAATGTATGGTAGAAATACTTATTCGGAGATAACGGGAAAAACTCAGCAAGCCGGAGAAACCCAAAGATTTTCTATGGCTCTTCTTTTCGGAATAAATAAAGATGATCTATTCCGGCGTAAAAAAACCATTCAAGCTATTTATAATGCTGATTATAGATTTGCGAAGCCTCCGGCAAAACCAATTATTAAAGCAATTGCAGGCAATCATAGAGTAACTTTATATTGGGGTAGCAGAGCTGAACATACTTACGATGCTTTTTATCAAAGAATTAATTTTGAAGGGTATAGAATATACCGTTCTACCGAGCCGAATTTTATACAGGATAAGACCATAACAGATGCTTACGGAAGACCGACTTACCGGGTACCGATAGCACAGTTTGACTTGGTGGATGGTGTGAAAGGTCTTTCTCCAATCAGTGTGAACGGAGCGAGATTTTATTTGGGTGATGATTCCGGTCTCCGGCATTCATTTATCGATACTACCGTTCAAAACGGACAAACTTATTACTATGCGGTTGTTTCCTATGGTAAAGGTTTTGTTACTACTAACGTTAACGGTGAAGTTACCGGAATTCCACCTTCCGAATGTACAGCAATCATTAAAGTTGATATGAATGGTAAGGTAAAAACTGATGTCAATACTGCAGTAGTTACTCCCTCTGCTCCGAGTGCAGGCTATATTCCGCCTGAAATAAAAAATTTTCAAAAAAGCGGACCTGGAACCGGTTCAACTACTATTTCAATACTTAATCCTGATTCGGTTATGAATGATAATGTTTATCGTGTTGAATTTAAAAACAATACTCCATTCAATACGGCTCCTAATCCGTCATACCGGGTTATTGATTATACCGATAGAGATACTTTAGTTCATTTTACGCCCATGAAACGTGATCAGATTTCTACAACGTATATTGATGGGTTTAGTGTAAATATAACGAATGATACTATGATTTATATCGTAAATAATAAAACGGGATGGATTAAAGGGAAGAGTAATTATAGGGTTGAAACAGGTTTCGATAAAAGATATGCAGCCTCGTTCGCATCTAAAAGAGTAGATTTCCCTGCCGATTTTGAAATAATATTCAAATCGCCCGGGCAGGGTGATACATCATTCCCTCAAAATAGTTTCTTTAAACCTATTCCTTCCAATATACAAGTGAAAGATATAACAGACGGAATAAATCACATGAAATTTATTTTTAAGGATAATAATCATAATAACTTATTTGATTCAGGCGATGTGATATTTATTGCGGCAGGAGATTCAATTAATCAAAAACCTACAGGTTATCAAAATCTTCACGTGGGTTGGTCGGTCAGCTTATTTAAGGATACTTCCATAGCTGCCGGTGCACCAATCGCACCACAGACAGGTGATATTTATAAGATAGTAACAACCAAACCATTCAGAACGGGAGAATATTTTCAATTTACTACTCAATCAGAATCTTTTAATAAAAGTAAATTGCAAAGTGATATGGATAAGATTGCAGTTGTTCCAAATCCATATCCTGCAGCAGCATCGTGGGAACCGGAAACGTCTGATGTAGGACGAGGCGTACACAGAATCTATTTTATTCACCTTCCTGCAATTTGCACAATTAATATTTATACGATTAGTGGAAATCTTGTTCAAACCTTGCATCACGATACAAATCTAAGGAATGGTCAAGAGCCTTGGAATCTGATTTCCAGAGACGGAATGAATATTGCATTTGGTGTGTATATTTATCATGTTCAAACCCCGGACGGAGAAGAAAAAATAGGAAGATTTGCAATTATAAAATAAAAATGATTTCCAATGAGAATTTTATAGTGAGGAATGTATGCGTAAAGGATTAGTAATCTTTTGTGTTATAATTTTGATTTCATTAAATACAACTTTTGCCCAGAGTGGTAGTGTTGGAGTTTCCAAAGTCGGCACTACAGCGGCAACGTTTTTGGAGATAGGTATAGGCGCTTCGGCAAACGGTATGGGCGGAGCGTTTGTTAGTTTATCAAATGACGCTACCGCATTATATTGGAACACTGCCGGAGTTGCAAATATTAAACGGGATGAAGCATATGTCGTGCATACAAATTGGATAGCCGATACAAAATTAGATTATGCGGCATTGGTTCTTCCTTTCGGTGAACTCGGCACTCTTGGATTTAGCTATACTTCATTATCAATGCCTGACATGAAAGTAAGAACGGTTCAGATGCCTGAAGGTACGGGCGAATATTTTAGTGCAGGGGATCTTGCACTCGGTATTTCTTATGCGCGTTCTTTAACCGATAGGTTTTCTATCGGATTCAATGCGAAATTTATTCAAGAAAATATTTGGAATATGACGGCAAATGCTTTTGCAATGGATTTCGGTACTTTATTTAAAACCAATTTATTCGGAGGCATGACGATAGGAGCTTCAATATCGAACTTTGGTACTCGAATGAAATTAGCGGGGCGGGATACACGTACTTTTTCAAGGGTAGACCGTAATAAACTCGGTTCTAATCCCAGAATCCCTTATCAAATAGCTCTAACTTCTTGGAATTTACCTCTGTTTTTTAGAATAGGTGTTTCTACTAATGCAATAAATTCTAAAGATTTTAAATGGACCATCGCCGTAGATGCATTACATCCGAATGATAATTATGAAAGTGTGAATGTCGGCACCGAAATTACTTATCAAGGATTTTTAACCATCCGCGGAGGATATCAATCTTTGTTCCTTGTGGATCATGAAGGTGGTTTGTCTTTCGGGATAGGTCTGAATTCCAAAACACTTTTCAGCAATAATATTGTTAGTTTTAATTATGCATATAGAAATTTTGGAAAGCTGAAAAGTATACACATGTTTTCGCTCGGTATTAGTTTTTAGATTAGTATATTATAATTATGAAAGAATTTAGTGTTCTCAATGAATGGAAATTATAAAAGGAAAACCGGACGAATATTTGTAATTTTATTCATCGGTTTGTTGTATGTAAATACGGCTTATTGTTCTATCAAAAGCGACAGCAGCAAATTTATCAATTTCGATACTGCTTACAATACAAAAGCGGGTGATCAAGTCCTTGCCGCCATTGGCAAAAAACAAATTACGGTTAGAGAATTTTTAACCAGTTACGAGTTCGGTCCTTCCTTTACTAAGAGAAAAAAACACTCAAAACGTCTTTATCTAAGATTTATGATTAATGAGAAACTACTTGCATTATATGGCTATTCACTCGATATTGATACTACTCAAGAAGTAAAAAATTTATTGGGAGCTATCTCCGGCGATATTGCATCGGATGCAATGTTTATGAATAAAATATTTAACAAAATAAAAGTACCGAAAGCCGAGCTGGACAGTGCGCTTAGAGAAAATCAAATTACTTATGAAATTAAATGGCTTTATGCACCTAATATCGACAGCTTAAAATTTTTTCGATTAAAACTGGCTGCCGGTATTTCATTTGGTACGTTATTTACTGAACAATTAAAAAGAGATTCTGTTTTTTCCGATCAGCGTTCAATGAAAATAGGTAAATTCAAACTAAGCTCACGTAATCCGGTTTTATCAAAAGTAGTTGATACATTAAAAGCAGGTGAGATATCGAAACCGGTTAAGGCTCCCGACGGTTATTATATTGTAAAACTAGTTGATGTTTGGAAAAACGAAATACTTACTCAAACGATGAAGGAAAAAGAATTACATGATAGTCGTTTAGTAATTAAAAGAGATAAATCGGATAAATTATCCGATGTTTATGTTCAAAGATTAATGTTGAAATATAATCCGGTAATAAAAGGCAGAGCCTTTGATTTATTAAAAGCCTATATCGGTAGTTATGTACTTACCAAAAAGAAATATGCCGACTGGAAATTATCAGCACGATTAAAAAGTGAATTAAATCACTTTTCTAAAAAAAATATTAAAGATATTAAACTAATTTCATTAAGCAACGGGGAATTAACTTTAGACGATTTTATTAATTGGTATAAAGTCCGAGAAAATTATTTACAATTTAATAAAAAGAATTTTAACACATTTTCCGCATCTTTAGGAAAAATGATATGGCAAATGGTAAGAGATCATTTGCTGATTCACCAGGCGTATAACGAAGGGTATTTGAATAGAAAATTAGTCAAAGAGCAAATTGGTTGGTGGAAAGACAAGATCGTATATGCCGTTGTCCGGGATAGATTAGCTCATTCGGTAGGTTTGAATATCGAATCTCCGCATTATCTTCAAAGTAAATATACTAATAAGAGACATAAACTACTTGCAAAAGTACTTCACAAAGTTTTGGCGTTGAGGGAAAAATATAAAATCAAAATTAATTATAGGCTGCTTAATCGAATAGAGGTTCAAACAAAGGACGATCCTCAGGCCGTTTTCTTTTATATCGTCAAGGAAGGAGGAACTTATCCTCATCCGGCTTATCCCTCGATTGATCTTAGCTGGCAAAGGTGGGAATAAATTTTATTTAATTCAATTATAAGATGAAATTATCACATTCGGTAAAAATTATTGTTTTACTGTTACTTGCACTAGTTTTGTACTCTTGCGGTAATTCAACTCGGCGAAATAAAAATAACTTGATTTACTGGTCGAGCAATAATCAGCAAGAGATTGAATTTGCGAGGGAAATGGTAAACGGTTGGAATAAGAAACATCCCAACCAAAAAATTTCTACACAACCGGTTCCTGCGGGGCAATCAAGTGAAGAGATAATTCTTGCTGCCGTGGTTGGAAATACTACTCCCGATATATATTCTAATATGTGGGAAGGCAGTGTTGAAAATTATGCCCGTTCAGGAGTGCTGGTAGCTTTAGATACTTTAGCCGGCTTTAAAAAATTTCTTTACTCCAGAGAGGACAGCTCGGTAATCAAAGAAATTACTTCGAAAGATGGTCATATTTATCAAGTGCCCTGGAAAATAAATCCGGTTATGATGATTTATAATAAAAAAGATTTAAAAGAGGTTCGTTTCAAAACGCCTCCGTCGAATTATAGCCAGTATTTTTTAGCTTCAAAAAGATTCAAAAAAGATCTAAACGGAAATGGATATATAAGTCAATGGTTCGGTTATTCGGATATCATAGTAACCTGGTGGCAAAGGTTGTTCGATTTTTATCCTCTATACATTGCTGCATCTAACGGAGCTCCTCTTATTAAAGATGATACTGCTGCGTTTAATAATAAATATGCCGTAGGAGTTTTTAAATTTTTGCGTACTCTCTATAAAAATAATTACTTTCCCCGTGAAAGATCATCCACAAGACATGATATATTTTTATCGGGAATAATTGCAACCCGTTTTACAGGTCCTTGGGAAATTCCCTATGCAAATAAATTCAAACCAAAAGGTTTTCAATACGGTTTTGCACATATACCCGTACCTGATGATCATAAGGGACCTATTTATACTTATTCCGATCCCAAAAATATTGTAATATTTAAAACTTGTCCTAATCCCGAGCTTGCTTGGAAATTTATAAGGTATATGATATCAAAGAAAAACGATCTTAAATTTCTAAAATTAACCAACCAATTACCAATGCGAAAAAATCTGGAAGTTGATTCAACCTTTAAACAGTATTTCAAATTAAATCCCAAAATGTTAATCTTTGCAGATCAGGCAAAATATATTAAAGGTATGGATCAGTATCCCAATTTAACCGAAGTTTTTGATATTATTTCCCAGGAGTATGAAGAAAGTGTTATTTACGGACGAAAATCTCCAAAACAAGCTATTAAAGATGCTGCCGAACAAGTAAATTTACTATACTTAAAATAACCGAAAACCGAACAGGATAATAAAGATAATTAAGAAAAAAAAATTTATACCGTATTTATTAGTTTCACCGTATATAATATATTTTTTATTTTTTGTTGCTTTCCCGGTTATATTCTCGGTGGTGCTCACCTTTAATAAATGGGATATAATTTCACCGATGAAATATACCGGATTGAATAATTATATACATTTATTTCACGACAGTTTTTTTTGGAAGTCGTTAGTAAATACTTTAATTTTTCTTTCGATTAATATTCCGTTACAAATAATAATAGCTTTATTTTTAGCTGTAATTCTGAATCAAAGGATTAAATTCAGAGGATTTTTCAGAGCTGCTTTTTTTTTACCGGTAATTGTATCCGGTGTGGTAGTTACGATATTATGGCAGCAGCTATATGGATTTGATACCGGATTGTTCAACAGAATATTAACCTTCGTGGGTTTGGCGAGGGTTGGCTGGTTGATAGACCCTGCTGTGGCGATGCCGTCCATCGCTGTTATGGCGACTTGGAAAAATGTAGGATTATATATTATTTTATTTCTAGTCGGATTACAAACAGTACCCCCTCATTACTATGAAGCGGCAGATTTGGATGGTGCTACTAAATGGCAAAAATTTTGGAAAATTACCTTGCCTTTAATTAATCCAACCATTTTCATAGTTGTGATCCTTTCAACAATCGGTGGATTCTCATTGTTTATTGAACCATATATAATGACCGGCGGGGGTCCCCTGAACAGTACTTTATCGGCGGTATTATATATTTATAAACAAGGTTTCTTCTATTTTCACATGGGATATTCAGCTACATTAGGTCTTTTCTTCGCCTTATTGATACTGAGTGTGATTATCATTCAAAAAAGATTTATCGAAAGGGACAAATAGCCGATGAAGAAAACCGTTTTTTATTTTTTCCTAATTATCGGAGCTTTGATATTTTTATATCCTTTTCTTTGGATGCTGATTGCTTCCATCGCTCCGGAAAATCAAATAGGAAACTTAACATTTATTCCTACCAAATTAACTTTTAACAGTTATATCCAAGTGTTCAATAAAATCCGGATCGCACTGGGTTTGATACTCCGCATCCTTGGGGAATTTTTGACGCTTCGGGATACGGTTTCGCTGAGCTTTTCTCAACAGTGTTTTTGTCTCCACATCCATTACGGCCGGTGTAATTATATTCGGCTCGATGGTTGGATATGCTTTGTCAAGACTAGAATTTAAAGGTAGAAATTTAATTTTTTATATTATCATTTTTACAATGACTTTACCGTTTCAAATTACACTGATTCCACAATATATAATTATGGTAAAACTCCATTGGGTAGATACATATTGGGCTTTAATTGTACCTTATTTGATGAATGCTTTGGCAATAATATTATTCAGACAATATTTCAAAAGTATCCCGCAGTCATTGATAGATGCTGCCCGTATAGATGGGTGCAATGATTTACAAATAATTTTTAAAATATTGTGGCCCAATTCAATTCCGGCTATTATTACAGTTGGGATTTTAACTTTTATGAATTCATGGAATTCAGTATTATGGCCTATAATAGTTATAAGAAAAGATAGCCTAATGACCATGCCTCAGTTGGTAACTTTGTTTGCGGTGGGAGGCAGAGCGGAGGGCCAGTTGGGCGTTAAATTGGCGGCGGCAACTATGTTGGCTCTGCCGGTTGTTATCGCTTATTTGTTCTTCCAAAAATATTTTCTTCAATCTATGGCATCAACCGGTATTAGAGACTAAAACTAAGGAAAGTAATTATTGCAAATGACACTTTATCGTTATCCACAAATATTAAAAGCCGATCGAAATCGTGTTATACTTCAATTCTTTTATCTAAGTGAAAAAAGAAAATTGAATGTATTAAGAAAAATCGCGTTACTGCCCGACAAAAAGGTTTCTAAACTTTTGGAGCAGATATTCATTGAATTCGAGCATAGACATTATAACCTCGAAGAGCAGTTATTAGAAAATTTTTCTAAAGTAGAAAGATATTTAACAAATAAAAATAAACTTTCGTTGGAAAGAAAATTATTAATCGGTGCATATTTTTCCAAAGAATATTCTGTTGAATCTGCCGCTTTATTCAATCCCTCTTTAATTTCACATCCTGATCAAGATGGGTCTAAGGATGGAAAATTAAAATTTATTTTAAGTTTGCGTGCAACAGGCGAAGGACATGTCTCTTCCATAGAATTTAGAACAGGTATTATTGATAAAGATTATAATATCAAAATTGAACCGACGCCGGGTTTAACCGAATTACCTAAATTGGTGAAAGAATATATTTATTCTAAACATGATTTGAAAAGGGCGACTAAATATTTTGATGAGCTAAATGAAGAATTATTCAATCAACTTCCTGAAAGGTTTACGAGAGATGACTTAAATAATTTCCTTTCGGAGCGGGGTAACATGTTTTCGAAAAATCCGGTTACTTTAAGGTCTCTTACCAATATTTTGGATTATATCGACGCTAATTATGAATTTGAGTTTAAGGGAGATAAAGCTCTGTCGAGTTATGTGATATTTCCTCAGTCAAAAAGTGAATCGGGCGGAATGGAAGATTTACGACTAGTAAAATTTAATGATGATGGAAATTTTCATTACTACGGCACATACACTGCAAATAACGGGTATTCATTTAAAGTACAAATGTTGGAAACCGATGATTTTAATACATATCGTGTAAAAACATTGCACGGTAGTGCTGTTAAAGATAAAGGTATGGCTCTTTTCCCGAGAAAGATTAATAATAAATATTTTATGATCTCCCGCCAGGACGGTGAAGATCTTAGTATTATGTCATCTAAAAGCCTTGATATTTGGGAAGATTTTAAATTACTCCAAGCTCCCGATCAGCCGTGGGAATTCATCCAGTTTGGTAATTGTGGTTCACCCATTGAAACAAAGGATGGATGGTTATTAATTACTCATGCAGTAGGTCCATTTAGGAAATATGTAATAGCTGCCTCACTCCTTGATTTGGATGATCCTACTAAAGTTATTGCCAGGTTAAGAGAACCTTTGATTTCTCCCGATGATTCGGAGCGTGAAGGTTATGTACCCAATGTAGTTTATTCATGTGGGTCATTAATTCATCACCAACAGTTAATAATACCTTACGCAATGTCGGATTCAATGACCGGATTTGCACGAATTCCGGTAAATAAACTATTGAACAAAATGCAATAATAAAAATAATAAATTGTAAAATAATAAATTATAAAATAAAAATTTAATAAGAATACTATGGAAACTAAAAGATACATTCATAATCCTATATTAACAAAAGATGACGTACCCTTTAAAGTGAATAGCATATTCAACCCGGGCGCGGTAAAAATAAGAGATAAATATATATTACTTTGCCGTGTTGAAATGCTTACCGGCAGATCCTCGTTTGTGTTGGCTGAAAGTTCCAACGGTATAAAATTTAAAGTGGATAGTAAGCCGATCCTTACTCCCGGGCAACATTCCGGATATTTAAAATATTCCGTGTGGGGTATTGAAGACGCCAGAGTTACACAAATTGAAAATAAATATTATCTGACATACACGGGGTATTCAAAATATATGCCCCTTGTTATGCTTGCCGAAACGGAGGATTTTAGAGAATTCAAAATTTACGGTCCAATCAGTGAACCTTCGAATAAAGATTGTGCTTTATTTCCGGAGAAGATAGGAGGTTATTACTGGAAAATTGATCGTCCGACCGCTGAAACAAGACATGATATATGGATTAGCCGTAGTCCGGACCTGATTCATTGGGGAGGCTATCAAGTATTGAGTGAGCCTGATGAAGGGACATGGGGAAATGATAAAATTGGAAATTCTACCAATCCGGTAAAAACTAATGATGGATGGTTGATGTTATATCACGGTGTCAGAGGTTTTGGAATTAGTTCTATATATAAACTCGGTGTGATGCTGCTTGATTTGGAAAAGCCTTGGATAATTAAAGGGAAAAGCAAAATACCTATTCTTCAACCTGAGATGAATTACGAAAGAATAGGTGATGTGCAAAATGTTGTTTTCTCTAATGGATGGATCATTGAGGAAAACGGTGATATAAAAATTTATTATTCCGGCGCCGACACTAATATTTGCTTAGCAACTACTTCCGTCGATTATTTGATTTCACTGTGTAAATAGAAAAATATTTTATATTCATGACCATATTAAATTTGTGTTTAGGAGGTGGAATAGAATAACTTGCATATAATACAAGAATACATAACTGCTATTTAAAAGTTGTAATTCGATAACTTATTTTATTCCACCCCCTAAAGGAACATTATGAAGTTTAAATCAATGAAAAAAAATAAATTTTATTTATTGAATCTTGTCACGATATTCATTATAATATTTATTGCTATTGCGCCAAATATTATTTCACAAAATAAAACTTTATTAAATACTGCACATTTGGATCATCTTTATGAAAAAATTAATGTAAATGGGAAATCAATGGGGATAATTCACATATATTCCGATTTTCCAAATTATAATTTTGTAGAAGCTAAAGGAGAGGGAATAGCTTGTGTGGATGACGCCGCAAGAGCAATGATTTTTTACATACGTTATTATGAAATTTATCCGGACAAAGCAGTTTTTGATAAAATTGAAAACCTATCAAACTTCCTGCTTTACATGCAGGCAAAAAACGGATTTTTTTATAATTTTATCTGGAAAGATTATACTATAGATTCCACCTATAAAACAAGTGTCGCCGAACCGAATTGGTGGACTTGGAGAGCAATATGGGCTCTTTCCGAAGCGCAAAAATTTTTTTTAGAACATAATTCAATTACAACACACAAAATAGTTACACCTTTAAAAAGAGCGGTATCGGTTACTTTAAAATGGTTAGCTTTAAATAGGAAAATGAAATATAAAAATTTTGGAGGATTTGAAATTCCCGCTTGGCTTCCGCAGAAATATGCAGCAGATCAAGCGGCGATTTTAGTAAAAGGGCTTGCGGTTTATTACGAGATTACAAAAGATAAGCGAGTCAAAAATGAAATAAAAAACTTAAGTGATGGAATTGTAAAAATGCAAGTAGGCAACTCAAAACAACCGCCGTACTATGTCTTTTTAAGCTGGCGGAATAGTTGGCATCAGTGGGGTAACAGTCAAGCGGATGCATTAATCGATGTATCTTATTTGTTTCACGACCGATCGTATTTAAAATATGCCGACAGGGAAGTAAAATATTTTTATCCGTATTTATTAAACAATGGATTTTTCAACGATTTTGTTCTCGTTAATGATAATAACAATATAGTAATTAAGAAACTACATAAATATTCTCAAATTGCTTACGGTATCCGACCGATGGTATGGGCAAGTATCGGATTATATAAAATGACTAAAGATACCTCTGCGGCAATTATAGCGGGAAAAATTGCTTCCTGGTTGTTGGGAAATAATATTGCAGGCACTCAAATGTATAGTCCAAAGAACGGAATTACTTTTGACGGAATAATCAGCAAAAATGAAATTAATAAAAATTCCGGTGCAGAATCTACTATAGAAGCTTTGTTAACAATCATAGATGTTGAACAAAATCCAATTGCAAAAAAGATTTTATGGAATTATTATAATAAACATTCAGCAAAATAAAAAAAATAAATTTAGAAGTGCCAATGAATATTAGAATCAAAATTAACGATGGAACTTTAAACTTCAGATTATGAATTTAAAATTTCTTTCACGGATAATCGCAATTTTAATTATGTGTACACAAATATATTCTCAACAGATAACCATTCGAAGAATAGAAAATATGCCTAACATGCCTTCGCCGTATCTAATGAGAGATTGGAAGAAGGTGGCTGTGGGATATGATTCATTGGTGTTCAACCTTAATTTAACGGGTACATACCTTCCTTTAATTTGGATAAATAATAATTCAGTTAATTATCCGGGTGATTTACAATTCGGTTTACATACGGTAGTTGGAACTACTGTACCAACTTCAGCGGAAGCTATTAATAGTATTCCCGCAGTAATTGGCGCAACGCTGGCGGGAATTGATAAAAGCAATCAAAACGGATACGATTGGGTTAAGATGAGTAAAGAATGGTTTAATAAAAAAAACGGACTCAATGTATACAAGAATCATCCTGATGATGAAAACAGCGATGATTTTTGGTATGAAACAATGCCGAATATATTTTTTTATCAACTATACTACTTATATCCCGGTGTTAATATTTTCAAATCACAGTTCACTACAGTGGCAAACAGGTGGCTTGAAGTTGTAAAAAAAATGGGTGGCGGCACTACGCCCTGGCAAATTCCCAATATGAAATATCAAGGATGGGATTTTTCCACTATGAAACCCTTTGCCGAGCATGTTCATGATGAACCTGAAGCGGCGGGAGCTATTGCATGGTTGTTATATAATGCTTATAAACAAACCGGTAATTCTGAATATAGAATCGGAGCGGAATTATCAATGGAATATTTGAATTCCTTAAATTCTAATCCGGCTTACGAAATTCAACTTCCTTATGGCGTTTATATAGCTGCTAAGATGAATGCAGAATTAGGTACAAATTATGATATTACCAAAATGCTGAAATGGTGCTTTAATACCGGAAATATTAGAAGTTGGGGTGTAATAAACGGTAAGTGGGGAGGTTACGATGTTGACGGTTTAATTGGCGAAGTAAACGGTAGTAATGACTATCCTTTTGCAATGAATACTTTCGAGCAAATCGGTGCGTTGGTACCGTTGGTTAGATACGACGAACGATTTGCACGAACAATAGGTAAGTGGGTGTTAAATGCTGCAAATGCCGCCAGGCTCTTTTATCCTGAATATCTTCCGACACGAAATCAAGATCGAGCCAGTAAGCTTTGGGCTGATCAATATGATCCCAATTCTTATATAGCTCATGAAGCTATGCATCAATATGATCCTTCAAATTTTAATATTTCTCCTTTTGCTTCCGGTGATGCAATTAATGGCGGCTGGGGGAAGACTAATTTAACTTTATACGGCTCATCCCACGTCGGAATCTTAGGTGGAATAATTGATACCACAAATGTTGAGGGAATATTGAAACTAGACGTTCTGAAAACAGATTATTACAGGGATAAAGCTTTTCCGACTTTTCTTTATTACAATCCTTACAGTGTAAAAAAAAATGTTGTGCTCAATGTGGGTTCCGATTTGCATGATATTTATGATTTAGTTTCTAAAAAATTTATAAATACAGCCGTAACAGGGAACACTTTAATAGGTATCCCGGCAAACTCAGCCGTTCTTGCTGTCATTACTCCTTCAGGCGGGGCTTATTCATATATACAAGACAAATTTATGATTAACGGCGTTGTAGTAGATTTTCATTCGGGGAAATTTTCAGGAAACTATCCGCCGAGAATCAAAAGTTTAACAGCGGAAAAAAACAAAGTAATAATTGGAGATACAATAAGTATTTATTCCACAGCCGTTGATCCGGATGAAGATTCTTTATCTTACAATTGGTATGCTACGAGCGGAGTCTTTATTGAAAAAGGAGCAATAGCAAAATGGATAGCCCCAAAATTTGAAGGTAAAGCAATTATTACAAATATTGTAAGCGACGGGCATAACAATCAAACCTCGGCTAATGATACTATTTCTGTTGTGAAATCAATAAATCAAATCCCGTTCATACAAAGCATTAGAGCCAATCCGCTTAAAATGGGATTGGATTCAACTACCGAATTAACTTGTTTTGCTAAAGATCTTGACGGTGATTCACTCAAATATACATGGAAGGCTAAAAATGGCATAATCACCGGTAATGGTGCTTCCGTGCAATGGGCTGCTCCAGATGTAGCCGGAAATTATTTTATTAAATGTACAGTGAACGACGGACACGGTGGTGTTGTCTCCGACAGTATAGGTGTTGAAGTCCGTGATTTTTCTCATCAACAAACCGGTCAATTGGCAGCATATTATCCGTTTAATGGAAATGCCGATGATTTTAGCGGTTTTCATAATAATGGAATTGTTCATAATGTAACTTTGACGGCGGATAGGTTTAATAATCCTAACAGTGCTTATTATTTTAATGGTGTAAATAGTTTTATCGAAGTGCCGAGTGATTCCAATTTGAATTTTCAAAAATCAATAACAATTAATTTTTGGATTAAAATTGACAACTTTCCTGCTAGAGAAGAATATGTGATTTCACATGGCAGTTACGAAAACAGATGGAAAATATCGATCCTTACCGATAAATATTTAAGGTGGACAATTCATACATCCGATACAAAAAATAATGGAATTATTGATCTGGATTCGGAAACTAAACTTAAGCGAAATACATGGTACAACATTTCGGTTCTTTACGATGGTGTGGATTGCGAAATATATTTAAATGGTAACCTGGACTCCTTTTCACCCTGGTCGGGCAGTATTTTGAAAACATCTATTCCTTTAACCATCGGACAAATGCTGCCTAACAATAATAATTATAATTTTAACGGTATATTGGATGATATAAGAATTTATAATTATGCTCTACCGTTTCAAAAAATAAAAGAGCTTTATGATTTCAAAACCGGTTTGAAAAATGAACAAGAACCAATTTTCCCTTATAAAGATGTGCTTGAGCAAAACTTCCCCAATCCATTTAATCCTTCAACTAAGATATCGTTTTGGTTAAAAAATTCTTCATTCGTTACTCTAGTTATTTATAATTTGTTAGGTCAAAAAATTACTACTTTAATAAATAAATATTTAACTACCGGTAAACATTCGATTAATTGGGATGCAGATGGGCTGTCAAGCGGAATTTACTTTTCTATCTTAAAAACGAAAAGTTATACATTAATCCGGAAAATGGTACTTTTAAGATAAAAGGACGAAAAAATTATGAAATATTATTTACATGATAATTGGAAGTGTAGAATTGATAGAGATTCCTATTCTAACTTGACAAATAAGGAAATAATGAAATCTACTCAGTTAATAGAGGCTTATGTACCCGGTACAATTCATACCGACTTGCTTGAGGCGAAAATAATTCCCGATCCTTTTTATGCCGATAATGAACTAAAATTGAAATGGATAAATGAATCGGATTGGATATATCAAACGACATTCGACTTCCCAAATGATTTTAACAAAGACAATCCTGTTTATCTCCATTTTGATGGACTTGATACAATTGCCGAAATTCATTTGAATGATAAACCGATAGCCAAAACGGATAATATGTTTATTCAATATGAATTTGATATTACCGGTATGCTCAATAAAAAGAAAAACAAATTGGAAATTAAATTTATTTCAGCCTTAAAATATGGGCGTTTACTTAAAGAAAAATATGGACATTTACCGGCGGCTTTAAATCCGGAGAGGGTGTATATAAGAAAAGCTCAATATTCATTTGGATGGGATTGGGGTCCATCATTTATCACCTGTGGAATATATCGTTCCGTATATCTTTTACAAAAACCTAAAATAAATATAACTAATCTGAATTTCAGCACTATTTCAATTACGAATAACAAAGCGGTAGTAAAAATCAAGGCTGAAATTCAAAATCATGAAAAGTCGGCATGCCTAATAAAAATTAAAATGAAAGGTGATTCAAAGCAATATGAAAAGTCGATAAATAATTCGGACTCATGTTGGATTAATACGGAGATGGAAATTGATGACCCAAAACTTTGGTATCCCAATAATTACGGTGAGCAAAATCTGTACGAATTAAGCGTTCAGGCAATAGCCGGCGGGGAAAATCAAACCGGTATTGTTAAAAGAAAGGTAGGAATACGGACATTAAGTTTAATTTTAGAGAACCATGGGAAACCTTCTTTTCATTTCGTTGTAAATGGGAAACCGATTTTTATTAAAGGGGCAAATTGGATCCCGGCTGATTCATTCCTACCGAGAGTTTCGAACGAGAAATATTTGCAACTTTTAAAAGCTGCGAAAAATGCCGACATGAACATGATTCGTGTTTGGGGAGGTGGGGTTTATGAGAATGATATATTTTATGAAATTTGTGATGAATTAGGATTATTAGTCTGGCAAGATTTTATGTTTGCATGCGCATCGTACCCTGAAAATGATGACTTTATTAAAAATGTGATCGAAGAAATAAAACAAAATGTGTATCGATTGCAAACTCATCCATCTATTGCAATTTGGTGCGGCAATAACGAAAATGAATGGTCATGGTATATGGATAATAAAACCGATTATAAAGAAATGCCCGGATATAAAATTTACCATAAAATAATCCCTTCGATTTTACGTGAAACAGACCCCGGGAGAGCTTATTGGGAATCAAGTCCTTTTGGAAATGAAGTAGACCCGAATTCAGAATTAAGCGGAAACATTCATCAATGGCAAATCTGGAGCGACTGGATGGATTATACAACAGTGAAAAATGATAATAGTTTGTTCGTTACCGAGTTTGGATTTCAAAGTCCGGCAAATTATAATACTTTTGCAAATGTATTACCAAAAGACGAACTTTATTCTCAAAGCCGTATTTTTGAATTTCATAATAAACAAGAAGAAGGACCGGAAAGATTATTCAAATTTCTTTCTGCTCATTTGCCGGTAAAAACAGAGTTGAGGGATTTCATCTACCTTACACAGTTGAATCAAGGGCTGGCTTTGAAATATTCTTTGGAGCATTGGCAATCGAGATTTCCGAAAACTACCGGAGCAATTATTTGGCAATTAAATGATTGTTGGCCTGTTTCAAG
>CAJXGP010000005.1 GCA_913053915.1 uncultured Ignavibacteriales bacterium
TATAAATTAGACTATATTCCAAAAGATATTTACCAAGCCATTTTAACAGCCTGTGATGAAATTATTAAAGGTGGCTTTTTACAAGATTTTACTGTAGACATAATTCAAGGTGGCGCAGGAACATCGACTAATATGAATGCAAATGAAGTAATCTCCAATAGAGCAATCGAATTGGCGGGGGGAAAGTTGGGGAGCAAATATCCAATCCACCCGAATGATGATGTGAATAAAGCTCAATCATCAAATGATACTTTCCCAACCGCAATGCACATCGCCGTAGTTGAAGAGATCCATAGAAGACTTATACCAATGGTAACGAAACTTCGCGACGCGTTTGCTGAAAAGTCTGAGGAATTTAAGAACATCATTAAAATCGGTAGAACTCATTTAATGGATGCAACACCTTTGACTTTAGGGCAAGAGTTTTCCGGCTATGTACAGCAACTTACTAATGGACTTGAAAGAATAAATTGTGCATTACCCAGATTGTATGAATTAGCATTAGGAGGTACTGCAGTAGGTACAGGGTTAAATACTCATCCCGAATTTGCGGTGAAAGCTGCTTCAAAAATAGCAAAATTAACAGGAAAACCGTTTAAATCGGGTCGGAATAAATTTGAAGGATTAGCTGCCCATGATGCAATGGTTGAATTTAGCGGGGTTTTGAAAACACTTGCTGCATCATTGATGAAAATAGCAAATGATATCCGATGGCTAGGTTCCGGTCCTCGCTGTGGTATCGGTGAAATAATTTTACCGGCGAATGAACCCGGCAGTTCAATAATGCCCGGTAAGGTTAATCCTACTCAAGCAGAAGCTATGACTATGGTTTGCGTGCAAGTGTTTGGAAACGATACTACGGTAAATTTTGCCGGAGCAAGCGGTAATTTTGAACTAAATGTATTCAAACCGGTAATTGTCTTTAACGTATTACAATCGATTCGATTATTAGCCGACGCCTGTGAAAGCTTTACCGGTAATTGTGTGGTGGGAATTAAAACAAATGAACAAAATATCAAGAAGAATCTTCAAAATTCTTTAATGTTGGTAGCTGCACTGAATCCGTATATAGGATACGATAACGCAGCGAAAGTTGCTAAAAAAGCACTTAAAGAAAATAAAACTCTTAAAGAGGCGGCTGTAGAATTGGGACTGTTAACTGCAGAAAAATTTGATGAAACCGTTAGACCGGATCAAATGATAGGTCCGAAAAAATAAAATAAGGGGTATCTAAAAAGTTATTTCCAAGTTTTTAAATAGTGAACATTAAGGAAAAATAAAGTTATTCTATTCCACCCCTTAATATTATTGAAAGTATAATGTGTCAATTTGTATATGCTTTTTGCTTAAGTTATTTCTATATAAATTATAGAGTCGAAAAAGATGAATGAAATTATTTTAAACATATATCTGATAATAAATAAAGGCATTGTTGAAGAATTCCGGGCAATAGGTTATGAAATGGAAGGCGGAGATGATAATAAAATAAAGTTTCTTAAAAGTAAGGCTGTTGAAGATTTCCCCAAAGCATATCATTTTAATGCCGCTTCTAATTCTCAAGGTAAATTCATGCCTTATAATAAATTTTATAAACTGGAGAAAAAGGGTAGACACTTTGAGCTGTTCGAGGAAATATTCACAAATTTGAAAGTTCCACAAAATCCATTAATTTGTGTTACGCCCGTTGTCGACGGTAAAATTATTACTAATGATTAATCTGAAAAGAATAAAATTTTTTAACTCAATGTAAAAATGAAAGTTTTTTAATTGTTTTTTTTTGCTGTAAGACATGCTTGGCTAGTAAATCAATACGGGAAAATAATCCTATAAATAATAAGATAGAAAAAATATGAAAGTCATTAAAATAATGGGAAAAGAAAACTTATCACCTTTGAAAGAATCATAAAAGGAAACTGCGAAAAAGAAGTAATACCCAATGAGTATTTTGGAGGGGAAACATTTCCGTCAATATTTTGAGCTAAAATGGAAGGAGTAAAACAGATGTCCGTTAGACGATATTTTTTTTCAACTTTATACTTATTGTTACTCATTAATATGATGGCAGAAGCTAAATTTAGGTATGTAGGTGCGGTTAAATCTCTAAAAATAAACGATGATCATATAGAGTTTGTTTTATCAAATGCACTTTTAAATATATATGTTTTGGATAAGAATGTAATACGATTCCGATATACGCAGTACAATAAGTTTTCAGAAGCACCTTCCTATGCGGTTGTTAACGTTCCGCATAAAAAAGCGGCTTACAATTTTACCGATAAAGGCAAGTACTATTTACTCTCGACCTCAGAATTAAATGTAAGAATTAACAAATCACCTTGCCGCATTTCAATTTATGATAAGAATATGTATTTGATTAATGAAGATAGTAAAAGCTTTGGTGTAAGTTTTGATGGTAATGAAGTACGAATTTTTAAAAAATTATTTAATGGAGAAAGATTTTATGGATTAGGAGAAAAGACAGGAAATTTGAATAAAAGGGGGATGCAATTAACTATGTGGAACACTGATCACCCGGGATACACAAATCGCACCGATCCTCTTTATCAATCTATTCCGTTCTTCATCGGAGAAAGAGATAAGAAGGCTTATGGTATTTTCTTTGACAACACTTATAAATCATATTTCAATATGGGGGCAAGCAATAACAGATTTTATTGGTTTGGTGCAGAAGGCGGTGAAATGAATTATTATTTTATATACGGTCCTTCAATTAAAAAAGTAATCGAATCGTACACCGCATTAACGGGAAGAATGCCGCTGCCTCCCAAGTGGGCACTAGGTTACCAACAAAGTAAATGGAGTTATTATCCGGAAGCGACTGTCAAAAGAATTGCCGATACTTTTCGTCAAAAGAAAATTCCCGCTGATGTAATTTATCTAGATATTCAATATATGAACGGTTATAGAGTTTTTACATGGGATAAAAAAGGGTTTCCTCATCCTGAGAAAATGTTGAGCGATTTGAAAAAAGAAGGGTTCAAAATAATTACTATTATTGATCCGGGGATAAAAGCCGATCCTACATATTTTGCAGCAAGGGAGGGCTTGGAAAAAAATCTTTTTGCTAAATATCCTGACGGTGTCGTTTACGAAGGCGAGGTTTGGCCAGGGTGGTCCTATTTCCCGGACTTCACAAAAAAAGAAACCAGGATTTGGTGGGGTAAAAAATTAGCTGTCTTGTTGAAACAAGGTGTTGAGGGGTTTTGGAATGATATGAATGAACCCTCTGTTTGGGGACAGGCTTTCCCGGATATTGTACAATTTGATGATAACGGCTTTCATGCTAATTATAAAAAAATTCATAATGTTTATGCTCTTGAAGAAGCCAAAGCAACTATGGCTGCTTTCAAAAAGTATTCACCTAATAAAAGACATTTCATGTTGACACGCGCCGGTTTTGCCGGTATTCAAAGATATTCTGCTGTGTGGACAGGAGATAATGTGGCGAATGACGAAAGCCTCAAGCTAGCTTGTTTAATGCCTCAAGGAATGGGGCTAAGCGGCATTCCATTTACCGGCTCGGATGTCGGCGGATTCATCGGCAATCCTTCACAACGATTATATACCAGATGGCTTGAACTTGGCGCATTTACCCCTTTTTTCAGAGGACATTCGGCTATTAATCAGCAAGATAAAGAACCTTGGGCATTTGGCGCGCAAGTTGAACAGTGGGCAAGGAATATAATTTCTCTCCGGTATAAATTGTTACCTTATATCTATAATGAATTTTATAATGCTTCCATTACCGGTTTGCCTATTATGCGACCGATGTTCTTAAATTATCAAAATGATGACGAGAGTTATTCCAATGCTGCACAATTTCAATTTATGTTTGGAAATAACATTTTAGTTGCACCTGTGCTTAATGAAACCGGGAATTTCAAAAAGCTTTACTTGCCGAAAGGTAAATGGTTTGATTGGTGGACAGGTAAAATATATAATGGTAAACAATGGATAATTGTCGAAGCACCAATTTATCAAATCCCGTTTTTTATTAAACGAGGCGGCTTCGTTCCTATGCAAAAGGTTCAGCAGTATGTAGGTCAAAAAGATATAACTGAGCTGGATGTATTTCTTTTCCCGAGTTCTTCATCCCAATATGATTTATATGAAGACGACGGTATTAGTTATAATTACCAAAAGGGCGATTATTCAATTACACAGTTTAACTCTTCATTAAATAAATTAGGTGGAATTGTAACTATTAAGCGGGTTCACTACGGTTATAAAACCGGCAGAAAAGAATATGTTCTGAAAATAGTTAATACTAAATCGGTATCGAGCGTAAAGTTAAATGGTAAAAAATTAGAGTCTGTAAAAAACAAGATTAATCTACGTCTTTCCGTGAAAGGATATTTTTACAATAAACAATCAAAAATGCTTTATGTTAAAATACCTGATGAAGAATATTTGAAAATCAAATATTTATTTTAAACACCCGTTAATTTATTAAATAATTTTATTAAAAAATGCAGTATATTAAAAAAATAATTTTTATTATACTCTTTATAATAATTTCCGCTAATAATTCAAGAGGCGCTGTATTGTTTATTACTGATAAGACCGGTTCTTCAATTGAGATTCTTGAAACAGGGGAGAAAACAGGTAAAAAAGATTTAAATAAATATTATTCATCGAAAAGACTTGGTTCATTTGTGAAAGATGGAAAAACGTATTTTAGGTTATTTACACCGGATGCAGAAAAAGTAACATTAGTAACGTATAGAACTCCATACGACACAGTCGGTCGGGAATATGAAATGCTTTCTGATTCAGAAGGAGTTTGGGAAGCAGTTCTTAAAGGGGAGTGGTATGGAATGTTCTACGGCTTCAAAGTTTTTAATCCAAAATATCCTGAGAGTAAGGATGTAATTTGTCTCGATCCGTATGCAAAATCGGTAGAAACCTTTAATACCTATCTCAATCCAAGAAGAGCAATGGTTGTTAAAGAAGGCGATTATAATTGGGGTGATGATCATTGGATACAACGAGATTGGCGTGATCTGATAATTTACGAAATGCATATCAGGGATATAACGATCGACCCTTCCTCCGGTGCAGATAAGCCAGGTACTTATCAAGGATTAATTGAGCATGGTAAATCCGGTGGTATAGATTATATAAAGCAATTAGGAGTTAATACCGTTGAGTTGATGCCTACTCAGGAATTTGCAAATATTGAGATTCCGTATAAAGATTCTCTAGATGGTTATTATAATACGTGGAATCCTTATGAAAGGAATTATTGGGGTTACATGACTGCGTCGTTCTTTGCCCCCGAAGCATATTATAGTGACGATGAAAAAGAGTTAAAATGGGACACGTGGGATGGAGCCTCCGGCAGGCAAATTAATGATTTTAAGGATATGGTAAAAGCATTTCACAAAGAAGGTATCGGTGTAATTATGGATGTTGTTTACAATCATGTTTCTCAATATGAACTCGGCAATTTAAAACAAATTGATAGAGATTATTATTTCCGCCTCGGTAATAAAGGGCAGCTCACTTCCGTCAGCGGTACCGGTAATGATTTTAAAACCGAACGACCTATGGCTAGAAGAATGATAATTGAAAGTGTAATTTATTGGATGAAAGAATATCATGTTGACGGCTTTAGGTTCGATTTGGGAAAACTTATTGATTGGGAAACTATCGAAGAAGTGATTAGAGAAGCTAAAAAAATTAATCCAAGTGTGGTTTTTATTAGTGAACCGTGGGGCGGTGGTTATGATCCGTCAGGTTTTTCTTTAAGAGGTTGGGCTAGCTGGAACGATCAGATAAGAAACGGCATAAAAGGAGAAAATCCGTATAATGGTTTGGGATGGATATTCGGTCATTGGTACGGTAACAATAACCCAAAGAGAATTAAAAGTTATGTTAACGGTACTTTAGTCAGAGATAAATTCGGTTTATTCCAAAAGAAAGAATATTCTGTGAATTATCTTGCTTCTCATGACGGCTATACTTTAGGCGATTTTATAAGGATAGCGACTAAATCTGTTAACCCGAATAAGATAATTAAAAATGTAGATAAATTTGTAAAGCTTACTCCAATTGAGTTAAAATTGAATAAACTAGCCGCTATGTTTCTATTTACTTCACAGGGAATTACTATGTTTCAGGAAGGTGCGGAATTTGCCAGGACTAAAGTAATCCCGTATAATCTCAAAGTTAATGGCCTACGCAAAGGTCATATTGATGATAATAGCTATAATAAAGATAATGCAACTAATTATATGGATTATAATCATGCCGGAATTAATAAAGAATTAGTTGAGTATTATAAAGGTCTTATTGCGTTAAGGAAAAAATATGCAGCTTTCAGAAGAACTCCCTATAATAATGTTAAATTCTTCAAGGTAACAGATAATCCCTTTGCTCTAGGTTATCGATTAAATTATAAAAATGAGGATTTGATAGTCCTGTTTAATACAAATCCAAATAAAAATGAAGTTTTTAATTTACCGGAAGGCGACTGGGAAATATTAGTCGATTCTCAAAATGCCGGTGTTTCTTCTTTGGAAGTTATTCTAGGTAAAATCGAAGTATTACCACAGACAGGTTTTGTTTTAAAGAAGTTTTAATTTCCTAATGTTTTAGTATAATTTTAAAATTTTGGGCGATACATAATCAAAATTACAATTTAATTATCTTTTGTTTTGTAATGAGTGTGGATTTAACAATGTAAATATTTAATTTTATTCATAAATTTTAATAAAAATACATTTTTTAATAAAAAATTTTAGATTATGGCTGTTTTTTATTAAAATAATCATTGATAATACATAAAAAAATCAGTATGTTTTCATCATTATAATTTGAAAATCTTCTAAAGAGAAAATTAATAATTTTATCTTATGCAGAATATCACCCTTAACGATTTGAGTAACTCAGGAGAATGAAATTATGAAGTTGTTTCTACTGTTTTGTTTTCTATTTTTTGTAACTATATCAACCCTTGTATTCCCTGCTTCAGGAAAAATTGCAGGTGTCATAAAGGATGCCAAAACTCACGAACCTTTAGTTGGAGTAAATGTTTTAATAGAAGGTACGATGATGGGCGCTGCTTCGAGCCTAAATGGATATTATGTTATCCTTAATGTTGCACCCGGAACAT
Source organism: uncultured Ignavibacteriales bacterium (assembly GCA_913053915.1). The sequence continues at coordinate 7,139 of CAJXGP010000005.1, forward strand.
ATACTTTAAGAGTGTCGATGATTGGTTATGCTACGGTTACAATTAAAGATGTAGTAGTAAATATAAACGAAACCACAAATATTAATGTTGCTCTTCAAGAAAAAACCATTCAAACAGAACAAGTTGTTGTTATAGCGAAAACACCCATTATTCGAAGAGGAGTAGCCGCTAGTACGATTAACATCAATGCTAAAGAAATTAGTAATCTTCCTGTTACAAGTCTTTCTAGTGTTGTAGGGCTTCAAGCGGGAATTCAATCAAGTGCAAACGGACTTATAGTAAGGGGAGGCGGTACAAACCAGACAGGCTTAATGGTTAACGGTTTAATGTTACGGAATGAACGAACCAACAACCCTTTTACAGATATCAGTTATACTTCCATCAAGGAAATACAAATACAAACGGGAGGTTTTAGTGCAAAATACGGCGATATTCGTTCCGGTTTAATAAATATAGTTACAAAAAGTGGAAGTAAAAGCAAATATACTTTTAGTATGTTAAGCGAATATAGGTCTCCTTATCCCAAACATTTCGGTATTTCTCCCAATTCTCCCTATTCTTATTGGGTGCGTCCCTACGTTAATTCCCCAGTCGCTTTTTATGGTACCGACGCTACTAACCCGGCTACAGGTTTGAGTTATTGGGGAGATCAATATGCTGCTCAGTATCCTCAAATGTATCAACTTTATCAAAATGGAACTCTCAGCAAAGCTCAATATAAAGAAATTTTAAATGCATTTGCAAAGCAATATCCGGATTTTGAAGGATGGATAGCTTATTCAAATAAATTGCTAAACGGTAATAATCCTAATAATGATCTTAGTCCGGAAGCGGCAAGAAAACTATTTTTATTTCAGCACAGAAGGAACTTAAACATTATTAATCCGGATTATGTGGTAGATGCAAGTTTTGGTGGTCCGGTACCAATAGTAAGTAAGTCGCTTGGAAATTTAAGATTTTTTGCATCTTATCGGAGAACTCGACATGAATATGTAATTCCGCTTTCTGAACCCGGAGTTAATAATTATACAGGTCAGTTAAAATTGACTGCAAATGTAGGTGAAGGTGAGAGGTTAATGGTTCAAGGAATGGTTGCTCAAACGTTGGGAACCAACAATAATAATGCAGGTCTACCCGGTATCTTTAGCGCAACTTCTTCCTCCTCTATAGCAAATGCTTTAAACCGAGTTAGCTATATAGACGCTAGAATGTTTGCTCCAAACTATTGGGCTCCGAGCAGAATTAATTATAGTGCTTTTAGTGGAAAATTTACGGACGTACTCAATTCATCTACATTTTATGAGATACAGGTTAGTCAGTTTACATCAAAATATCATACTGATCCGGCTGCTTTTAGGGATACTTCAAGAATTTATAAATTCGGAAATAATTTTTATACGGATGATGCTCCAGTCGGTTTTTGGGAATATCCTTCAACTGCTATCGGCGGTATGAGGATGAGTGTAGGTTTTAGTAATTCAAGGGATAGCAGTGTAGTTAGTTATTATCAAGTTAAGGCTGATTTACAAAGCCAGATAGGTGAACACAATCAAGTTGGATCCGGAGTTTCATTCACATATACCGATAATAATGTTAATTATGCTTCAGTGGATAAATACTTACCTTCGGGTAGATCCCGTTCTGTTTGGCATACTTTCCCTATCCGAGGTGCTTTTTATGCACAAGACAAATTGGAATTTGAGGGAATGATTGCTACTCTAGGTTTACGAGTGGATTATTCCGATCCAGGCGGTTATTGGTATAAATTTGGTCATTATCCCGCTGCGTTTGAGGCTTCACAAAGCCCGATAAATTTAGATACAATGCTCGTTAGAGTTAAGACATCTAAACAATTGTACTTAAGTCCAAGATTAGCGATATCTTTCCCCGTTACAGATAATAGTAAAATATATTTTAACTACGGTCATTTTAGACAGATGCCAACACCGGATGATCTGTTCCTGATTAGAAGATTTTCAGATAACAATCAAATAACGAGAGTTGCAAATCCTAACGCACCGTTACCTAAAACCGTTGCCTATGAATTAGGTTACGAACAAAATTTATTTAATCAATATTTGCTTCATCTCGCCGGTTATTATAAAGATAATTCACTTCAGTCCCGTTTAGTTACTTATATAAGTAGAAATAGTAAAGTCGATTATAGTATCGTTGAACCGGAAAATTACGGAGACATAAGAGGTTTTGAATTAACTATTTCTAAAAACAGAGGGAATTGGGTACAAGGATTTATCAACTATACTTATGAAGTGAATACTTACGGCAATTTTGGATTTTCTCTTTATTATCAAAATCCTGCAGACCAAAAGAGTTATGAACAAACAACTACTTCATACTATCAGATAAAACCGGTTCCACAGCCTTATGCACGTGCAAATATCGACTTTTTTTCTCCGCGTGATTTTGGTCCCCGCTTAGGTAAGATTCATTTACTTGGTGATTGGAGATTTAGCTTCATTGCCAGTTGGAGAGCCGGATATCATTTTACTTGGGCAGGTGGTGGTAGTATCCCGGGAATTCAAAATAATGTTCAATGGAACGATTATCATAATGTAAATCTTCGGGTCAGCAAAGCATTTAATATTATGGGTGTTGGTATTCAATTATTTGCAGATATTCATAATTTGTTTAATTACAAATATATGTCCGGCGCCGGTTTTGTACATGCCAATGATTATATTAATTATATGAAGTCTTTACATTTACCGGCTTCGATAGGTGATCCTCTTAAATACGGTAATATACCCGGTAACGATAGACCGGGAGATTATCGAACCGGTCCTTATGTACCTTGGGATGTTATTCAAGCTGCTCCGGCTAATTTAAAAAATCAATGGATTAAGGATAAAGCATATATTGATATGCCTAATCAAACTTTTCTAACATTTCTTAACCCTAGAGATATTTACTGGGGATTAAGACTTACGTTTGCCATCAATGATTAATAAGAAAATTTAGATTGAGGACTAAATGAAGGTAATAAAAAGAAATAATATTGCGGCGTTTTTAACATTGGCAACAGTTTTGTTTGCTTTCAGTAACGCATCTGCCCAATTCGAAAATAAATGGATGTCGGTTGGTTCACTTCAAAGTTGGTATTCTGAAATCGGTTCTGAAATTGAAGAGGGATACGTGAAAATTCAACAATACGGATTACAATGGCCTGCAATTTATCAATATCAAAGCAATGAAGCTTCTAAAGCTTTGTGGATTGGCGCTACTAATTTTACCGATGAAAGTGGACGAAATTATCCCTACAAGGTTGTGCATGTGGGACCAAGGGTTAATGGTGCAGGTGAATTTTTCCCGATAAAATTCACGACGGTTAGTAAATTTACTCCTCCTCAGGTTTATGTTGATGATGTACCTTCGTTTTTAAAACCTGTACAAAATGATGTTGTAGATCCGACTATGAAGCCCGATCGAATGCTTATTGATGTAGCGAATACACAGCTCGGTCTTACTATGACTCGTAAAATCTTTCAGTTTAGTCAGCAGAATAACAATAATTATATTATCAGTGCTTATACTTTTACAAATACGGGTAATGTAAATGCCGATCCGAAAATTGAACTTCCCAATAATACATTAACCGGTGTTTATTTTTATTTTCAATGGAGATTGGCTATTACAAGAGAAACAGGATTTGAAATTGGAAATGCAACGAGATGGGGTATCAATACAATGGACGATGCCAGAGGTGACGGAGCGGTAAACATTGCAAAGTATAAAGATCCTCCCGATCAAAGATTTAGAGCACAATTTTCCTGGCAGGGTAAATATCCACCTTTTACTAACTATGATAATATCGGCGGTCCTATTTGGAATGCCAATGTTCCTCTGATTTCAAAGGGTGATACTGTAGGGCGTTTAGGCGCTATACAATTTGTCGGTGTTGTTACTTTGCACGCAGATAAATCAGCAACGGATACGACAGATGATCCGAACCAACCGTCAACAACAAATTACATCAGTTCTGATGATCCGAATTTAGAATCAAACAATAGTGCGTATAATCCTGTTAGAATGGAATATGAATATAAAAAAGCGATATCTACCGGACATGAAACGCCGCGCCAAGCTAATAAGGTGCAGCCGGATGGAAAATTTGACGAACCGACAGGAGACCCTTCATTAGGTACAACAGGTGGTTGGACATTCGCAAATGGTTACGGGCCATATACTATTAAACCTGGTCAAAGTGTGCATATCGTGTTCGCTGAAGCTGCTGCCGGTCTTAATCGAAAAACAGCTACTAGTGTCGGCAGAAAATATAAAGAAGGTTTAATAACCGCTAAACAAAAAAATGATTCGGTTTTGACAGGTATGGATTCACTATTCCAAACTTTTAGAAGAGCTATCGCGAACTATGATAATGGATATGATATTCCCGAACCCCCTTTACCGCCTAAGGTATTTAATGTGCGATCCGGTGGTAATAAAATTTCCTTATCTTGGTCGCTCTACAATGCGGACCCTAATATAGATTATTTTGCAATTTACAGAGCTAACGGACAATATGATTCCACATATCATCTTTTAAAGAAAGTGCCTGCAACCGGTAAACTCGATTATTCTTATGATGACACTACTCCTATCCGTGGTTTAGCTTACTATTACTACGTTATCGCTATGGGTAAAAATCGATTGCACAGTAGCAGATATTATACACAGACGTATGATTTGGCTACTTTAAAACGTCCGCCGGGAAAATCTATGAGCGATATTCGCGTCGTTCCCAATCCATTTAATATCTCAGCCGCAAAAGAACTCGGCTTTGGTGATCAACAACCCAATAGACTTGCTTTCTTTAATATACCCGGACGATGTACTATAAAGATATATACCGAAATTGGTGAATTAATTAAAACTATAGTTCATACCGACGGAAGCGGCGATGCTTATTGGGATTCGGTTACATCTTCTAATCAAGTTGTAGTTAGCGGTATTTACATTGCGGTTATTCACAATGATGAAACCGGAGAACAGAGAATAGTAAAATTTGTAATAATTAGGTAATCTGATAATAATACACCAAGAAGAGTATTATAATGAAAAAAAATGTTACTGTAATAGTTTTAACTTGTATTTTACTTGCTTCATTCAGTTTAATAACATTTGGACAGGAGAAAAAACTTGCTCAAACCGGAATGAAATTTCTTAGCCTTTCACTCGGTGCACGTGTAAGCGGTTTTGGACAAGCAGCCACCTCACTTGAAGACGGAGCTGCTTCGATGTTCTATAACCCGGCCGGTATGGCTAGATTAACAAATTTGACAAGTGTTTCTTTAGGGCGTGTTTCTTATATTGCCGATATTAACTATAGTTATGCGGCTATTGCATTTGCCCCTTTCGATGGGGATTATGGAGTAATCGGGGTAAATTTTGTAAATGTGAACTATGGCTCATTCCAAGGAACAGTGAGAGCGAATAATTTTCAAGGCTTCGTTGATGTAGGCTCTTTCAGTCCGAAAGCGATGGCTATTGGTATAGGCTATTCAAAGGCGCTTTCAGAAAAATTTGCCGTCGGCGGTAATATTAAATATGTCTATCAATCTTTAGGAATAAGTACAATCGGCATCGATGGGAAAGGTAATTATATTACCCAATCAAATTCGACCGATGTGCTCTCTTTTGATTTTGGATTAATCTACAAAACAGGGTTTAAAAGTCTCGATTTCGGAATGGATGTCAAAAATTTCTCGAGAGAAGTTACTTATATAAAAGATAGTTTTCAGCTCCCACTGATCTTTAAAATGGGACTTTCGATGAATATATTCGATTTAACTAATATTAATGAAAATATGCATTCTCTTTTATTAACCATTGATGCCTCACATCCTCGTGATTATCCGGAACAATTAAGTTTTGGTGGTGAATATACTTTTATGAAATTGATTTCATTGCGTGTTGGGTATGTGACACCGACCGATGTTGAGGGAATAAGCGCTGGAGTGGGAATCAAACATTCATTCTCCGGGTTTAATTTTTCATTAGATTATGCATTTACCTCTTATAAAGAATTTAAAAATGTGCAAAGAATCACAATTGGTTTTGCATTATAAACAATAATCTTTAATGTTTGCTTTCTTAATGAAATAAAAAATTTTGGAATAAGTATGAAACGAAATTTATATAAATCAATTATTTTTGCGGTAGTTTTATCGTTAACATCTATACTTTATTTTTCAGGATGTGTCAATAAAGGATCACCGAGTCTTTATTCGGGTGTACCCACCGGTCCAATTGGAGCGACACCTAAAATTATATCGATTACTCCTCCTAACTCGGCTCTTGCAGGCGTAACCAAAATCATTATAAAAGGACAAAACTTTTCAAACGATACTTCAAAGGTCTTTGTTTATTTCAATGGTCAGATGGGGAAAGTGCTGTCTTCTACCACAACACAGATTACCGTTACCCCGCCAAATATTGTCGGAAATTCTATTAAAATAATGGCGGCTATACTAAATTCGGAACTATTCAGTAATACAATAAATTATTCTTTGCATGCCGCTGCAAAAGATATTTATCCGGGCTCAAAAAGTACATTTATTCTTCCTTACGGAATTGCATCTGATAATAAAGGTGATATTTTTATGTCGATTTATAACGGCGGCAGCAAAGGCGTAAAAGAAATTACGCCTGATAGTATAGTTACGGATTTTGCGCCCCGAGGCGCCGAAACTTTTTGGAATTCTCTTAAGGTTGGTTCCGATGGAACTTTGTACGGAGCTAGATATGTAAGGGCTGTCTTCAAACTGACTTCAGGAAAAGCACCTTCTGTTTATGTGATTTTGCCTACCGGAGTATTCATTACTCAACTTGATTTTGACCCGAGTGGAAATTTATGGGCAAGCGGAAAAGGGGGAATTTTTAAAATTGTACCGGTTGTTAAAACTGTTACTAAATTTGATTTTACTCCTGAAGTTACGGCTTTGAGAATCTTTAAAGACGGAGGTACGGTTTATTTATATGTTGCGGCATTGCAAGATTCTACTACTAAAATTGAAAGATTTCCTTTGGATGCAAAGGATAATCTCGGTAAGGCGGAAGTTTATTACGATTTTTCTGCAAAATACGGTGCCGATTATAAGGTTAATGCGCTCGATTTTTCGCAAGATGGCGATATGTTCCTTGGTACGAACTCACCTCAACCTATAATAGTTGTACATCCTGATAAATCATCTGAAGCTTTATATCCTGCCGTAATAGAACCGGGCGCTGTATTTTCATTTACATGGGCCAAAACAGGTTCTTCGTATTTATATTATACAAGATTACAAACTTTAGATGCCCAAGGGAATATCGTCTATTCCCAAAAATTAATAAAATTAAATATTCAAAAACCTGGGGCACCGATATATCAATGAATTCCTAAATAATCGGTTAATATAACTAACAATACAAAACTAAAAAAGGAGTACAATATGAAAAACTTTTTTGTCACAATTTCTATTTTTTTATTACTGTTCAGTTCCAATGTATTTTCACAAGGTTGGAAGTTTCAGGGTTATTTCCCTGATTCAACATTTGAAGGTGGAGCAGGTGGGCACGGTGTAGCGGTTTCACCTGACGGTACAGTCTGGATGCAATTATATGGCGCTACTGATAGCCTTAAAGATGCTTCAGGACAATATGTGCCTGTTAGAGCTATCTATTCAGCAAATCCGGACGGAACACAAAAATTTGCACCTATTACTACCGTTACCGTAAATGGTGTTACGGATACTCTTTTCAACAGTAATAGAGGTATGCGGGCTGATAAGGATGGGAATATCCTTTTTGCTTCTTACAATACTCTTTATAGACTGAATTATAAGACAGGAAAAGGAATGAATAAAGTTATTCCATTTGGCGGTACTTTAACTGCTCCTGCCGTAAGTGCATCCGGTAATATATATACTGCACCGGTTATTCCCGGTAATCCAATTCAAATTTGGGGTCCTGATTTTTCACCAATAGGAAATGCAATTGATACTACTACAGGATATTCAAGGACATTTGAGGTCTCGGCTGATGGTAATACCATCTATTGGACAGGTTATACAAACAATGCAGTTTGGGTTTATCATAGAGCCGATGAATTTTCCGCTTATGTTTTAACAGACACTGTTATGAAAGGATTTTCGGCTGAGTCAATTACGTGGAATCATAAAACAGGATTATTGTGGATAAGTTCGGGAAACGCAAGTTTTAATCCACCTAATCAATATCCAGGGGTAAAAACTTATTATTCACCGTCTACTTGGTATGGGGTTGATGTTAAAACATGGACAGTTAAAGACAGCCTCAAATGGCATTTCCATTCGCCTACCGATGGTGCCAGACCTAGAGGACTTGCCTTCAGCCCGGACGGTAATACGGCTTATGTAACAAGTTTTGGTGCTGCTAATTACCCCGCATTTGAAAGATTCACAAGAACTGCTACCGATGTTCAAAGTGAAAATAATTTTGTTGTAAAAAATTATTCTTTATCACAGAATTATCCTAATCCTTTCAACCCTACTACACAAATAAATTATTCTGTAGCTAAAGCAGGATTTGTAACATTGAAAGTATTTGATGTATTAGGCAGGGAAGTGGCAACATTGGTCAACGGAGAGAAATCCGGAGGTAAATACACAGTTAACTTTAACGCTACCAACCTCGCATCAGGAATTTATATCTACCAATTAAGAGCAAACGGGGTCATGTTAACAAAGAAAATGTCGCTTCTCAAGTAATAATAAATTATTAAACTTTATACAGCCGGGTAATCTCTTATTAGAGGTTTCCGGCTTCTTTTTTGTGAGGATAATATGATTAAAAAATTACTATTGGTAATAGCTTCTTTTTGCTTTTTCAGTACTCTAACTTTTTCCCAACCTGCTCATCCTAAAAGGGAGTTCCGAGGTGCTTGGATTGCCACCGTTGTAAATTTAGACTGGCCTTCTTCAAATCATCTTACAACTGCTCAACAAAAAGAAGAATTGATTAATATTCTTAATGGATTAAAAGCAACAGGCATTAATTCCGTAATTTTTCAAATTCGTACAGAATGTGATGCTCTCTATAATTCACCTTATGAGCCGTGGTCGTATTGGTTAACCGGTCAACAAGGAAAAGCTCCGGATCCATATTATGATCCTTTAAAATTTGCAATTCAAGAAGCTCATAAAAGAGGAATGGAATTACAAGCGTGGTTTAATCCTTACAGAGCAGTGAGGCAAATTGGAAGCTATGTGCTGGCAAGTAACAATGTAACAAAAGTACATCCGTCCTGGATTGTAACTTACGGTCATATAAAAGTACTCAACCCCGGATTGCCTCAAGTGAGAGCTTATATTACTAAAATTGTAATGGATGTAGTTAGAAGATATGATATCGATGGAGTTCATTTCGATGATTATTTTTATCCTTATCCAAATGGTACAAAGTTTAATGATGATAAAACTTTTGCTGATTATCCGAATGGTTATAAGGCAGAACAGAAAGCCGACTGGAGAAGGAATAATGTTAATTTATTGATAAAAATGGTTCATGACAGCATTGAAGTCGTAAAACCATACGTGAAATTCGGTATTAGTCCATTTGGAATTTGGAAAAGCCATGTACCAAGCGGTATTGTCGGTTTATCTTCTTATAATGATCTATATGCAGATGCTGTTTACTGGTTACAACACAAATTGATTGATTATGTAGCCCCGCAGTTATACTGGCCGTTCGGCGGCCTTCAGGATTATGGGAAACTTATGAATTGGTGGTCTACTCAAACAAATGGAAGACAGTTATATATCGGACAGGCTGCATTTAATATAAATAACAGGAATTGGACTGCCTCCGAGCTTCCAAATCAAATAAAGGCAGATCGAAATAATCCGAATGTACAGGGTAGTATTATGTTCCGGGCTTTAGCCGGTATTCTTAATAATGAAAAAGGTTTTACAGATAGTTTAAAAAATAACTATTATAAATATCCTGCGCTTTTACCGGTGATGGCATGGAAGGATACAATAAAACCCAATATGCCGAGAAATCTAAAAATTACCCGGCTTGCCGGTACGGGAGTGAGCGCACTTAAATGGGATACTCCATATAGCGCTAGTGACGGTGATACTACGAGCAGGTATGTGGTATATGCATTTAAAAATGCTTCGGTTCAAAAATCCGATATTGATAATGCGGCAAATATCTTCGATGTAACCGGTGAAAACTATGAAATCCCCACTGCTGCTTCATCCATTTCCAATTCGAAAGTTTATTTTGGGATAACTTCTTTGAATAGGAACTCGGTTGAAAGCTCTATTAGTAATATTGTAGAAATAATGCCTCCTCAAAAAATATTGCTTGCTTCTCCAACTAACGATGCAATAAACCAAAGGGATACGGTCTTACTAAAGTGGAAATATACTAACGGAGCAGCAGAATATAAATTGCAAGTTTCATCCGAACCGGCTTTTAAAACGGGTTTAATCTACAACAAAAGCGGTTTAATTGATACTTTTGCAGTAGTTACTAATTTTGCAGGTCTTTCAAAATATTATTGGCGTGTGCAAGCACAAAATATTGCCGATACGGGCAGCTATTCTAACCTTTATTCATTTATAACCGGCTTTCCGAAAGCTCCCATACTTATTTCGCCGGAGCATAGCAAAACCGGCGTTTCTGTTAATCCTACTTTGGTTTGGTCATCTGCAGATTCAGCAAAAAGCTATGAGTTGCAGCTATCGGGTTCATTAACATTTGATACTAGTACAATTAAACTTGATTCCGTTAATATCCGGGATACATCAATAACTCTGATAAATCTTTCTGAAAATACTATTTATTTCTGGCGTGTAAGAGCTGAAAATCAGTATGGAATAGGAAACTGGTCGGCTAAATTCGGATTTAAAACATCTAATCCTACACTTGTTCAAAAGGAGAATGGTCTTCCTTTGACTTTCAGATTAAAACAAAATTTCCCAAATCCGTTTAATCCGGCAACACAAATTAAATATGATTTACCTAAAGAAGGTTTTG
>CAJXGP010000006.1 GCA_913053915.1 uncultured Ignavibacteriales bacterium
AAACCCCGCCGATAAAACACAAAGAAAAACCACTTCGTCGGAAAGGGTGATTGTAGGTGCTTCGGATATTTATGAAGCTCGTTGCCGCAAATGTCATTACATCTCAAAAGAAGATTAGAGGCACTTATGGATTATATCTCGATTATTCGCGGAATATTAGGAATAGTTTTGCTGATAGGAATCGCTTTTTTAATATCAAATAATAAAAGAAAAATAAATTGGCGACTTGTATTCAGCGGGCTTGGGTTGCAGTTGGTACTGGCAATTCTAATTTTAAAGGGGAATGATCTCAGTCACTTTTTTGCACCGTTAGGTTGGCCGAATGATTTCTTTACTTGGATAAGCGGCTTCTTCGTTGTACTTCTTAATTTTACAACTGACGGTGCGAAATTTGTGTTCGGTAATTTAGCTGTTAGTCCCGGACTTAAGAATAGTATGGGTTCTTTTTTCGCTTTTCAAGTATTGCCGGCAATTATTTTCTTTGCCAGCTTAATATCCGTATTGTATTATTTTGGAATCATGCAGCGGATTGTTCAGGTTATAGCATGGGCGATGGCAAAAATCATGGGTACCAGCGGTGCAGAATCGCTCTCTACTATTGCAAATATATTTGTCGGTCAAACTGAAGCACCCTTGTTGGTTAAACCTTTTCTTAAAGGGATGACTAATAGCGAATTACTTACAATAATGGTTGGTGGAATGGCTACTATAGCCGGAGGGGTTATGGCGGCTTATATCCAAATACTGGGAAATTCTTATGCTCAGTCCATGGGAATTGCTCTTGATCAAGCCAGGCAAATGTTTGCAACTCTATTGCTTGGGGCAAGTGTAATGGCTGCACCGGCAGCTCTTGTAATATCTAAAATAATGTTTCCGGAAGTAAGCGAGCCGGAAACAAAAGGAACTGTGAAAATTAAAATCGAAAAAAATGCTTCCAACGCTATCGAATCAATTGCAAATGGTACTATCGATGGATTAAATTTGGCTTTAAATGTGGGCGCAATGTTAATTGCCTTTATCGCCTTTATCGCTCTCATTAATTATATACTTTTTGCCTTGGGAAATTTAACCGGCTGGAATGAACCTTTGAAAGCTGCTTATGGACAACCTCTCGATTTCCAATTGGTAATCGGGTTAGTCCTGCGGTATTTGGCGGTTGGTATTGGTGTCCCTTGGCATGATTCGCTTAAATTTGGCAGCCTGCTGGGTACAAAAGTTGTTCTAAATGAATTTGTTGCATATATGGAAATGGGCAAAATGATAGCGGCAAAAACTCTGACAAACCCTAAAACTATTTTGATGGCTACTTATGCACTTTGCGGGTTTGCAAATTTTAGTTCTATTGCTATTCAAATCGGCGGATTAGGACCTCTGGCTCCTAGTAGAAAAGGTGATATAGCGGCACTTGGTATCAAAGCAGTAATCGGTGGTTCATTAGCTACTTTAATGACTGCAACGTTAGCCGGTATGCTGATGTGATGAAAATAACATCATTATGTTAGAGTAATAACCGAAGAATTATAATTTTGTGCCGTCGTGGGAATTTATATAGTTTTTTGATTTTTTTATATGATCAAAATACATTTCAAAATAATTTGTGAATCTCTTCTAAAAGATATTTTTAGTTTTATTTTATAATACGTTTTGAAATCTATATTGCATTTATTTCGATTATTAATAATATTAAAAATATGATTGATCTGAATTTTAAATACAAAGAAATAATAACCATTCTTGCAAAGTCCTTTTCAAAGGATATCGATATTGCAATAATTCTCGGCAGCGGATTAGGAGGATTTGCCGATAGTGTTAATATAGTAAAAACTGTCAGTACAACATCTCTTCCCGGTTATCCTCCGTCAACTATTCCCGGACATGAAGGGAAGATCCATTTGGCTGAATACAAAGGAAAAACGTTATTGCTATTTCAAGGAAGAATCCACTTTTATGAAGGATATCATATTTCTCAGTGCATTTTGCCGGCATTTATTGCCGTTAAGTTAAATTGTAAAAAATTATTTATTACAAATGCTGCCGGTGGTATTAGCCCAAATCTAAATCCAGGTGATTTGATGTTAATTGAATCTTTTAACGGTATAAGTATTAAATATGAACTTACTCAATTAATTGGGCTTGCGTCCTTCGAAGGAAAAGAAAAATTTTTGAACTCTTTTTTAACTGCATTTAAACAAACGATTATTAAGGCAGCTTTAGAGGAAAAAATAAGATTGAATCAGGGGGTCTATTGGTTTACGAAAGGACCATCTTACGAAACTCCTGCCGAAATTAAAATGATGGCAAAATTCGGTGCTGATGCTGTTGGGATGTCGACTGTCCCCGAGGCGGCTTTTGCAGCATACTTGGGAATGGACGTTGCTGCTGTTTCTTGTATTACTAATTTTGCTGCAGGAATTACAAAGAAAAAATTAAATCATTCTGAAGTTACCGAAACTGCAAACTTGGTGAAAGATAAATTTGAAAGATTGGTTAAACGGATGATAATGTTAATATAATTTTTTCATTAGGTTGCTATAAAAAGTAAAATACGCATAATAATATTCTTCCGGAAATGGGTAAATTATTACATTTCTTGTTGAAAATAGATTCATGAGCCGAATCTAAAAAGGTGAAGTATATTAAAAGTAAATCGAATTGTTTTCTCGAATAAAAACAAAACAAAATTTTATAATATATGCCTTTTTAGAGTAAGCTCATTCATAAAAAGCGAATTTTAAGTTTTTTAATATTTAGCATACTAAGTGGAGATTTATTTTTATTGACTTTCTTTGCCTATTCAGGTAATTTTGTTTTTTAATTAATTTTAAAACTCATTTGGAAGTATTAGCTTAATATGAAAGAACTCAGATTCAGAATTATACTAATTCTTGGCGCAATTGCTTTATCCTTTTATCTTTTATATCCTACGTATCAGGATATTCAATTCACAAAAAAAATGGATAAAACACTTGCGGAAAAAAGGAAAGAGTTTAAAGTTGCCGATCCAACAATATCCAATTCAGCACTGGATACAAAGATACAACTCTTATCCGACAGCCTTAAGAGTGCAAATCCGGCAATTGCAAAAGCAAGATCAAAACGAATTAAATTAGGATTAGACTTACAAGGCGGAATGCGTGTAGTACTCGAAGTAAGCACAGGCAAATTATTGCAAAAAATTGCAAAAAATCCGGATGCGGTTTTTAAACAGGTTATGAAAGAATCAGAAAAAGAGGCTTCGCTTTCCGATGAATCGGTTGTAGATATAGTAGCTGGAAAACTTGAAAAACGCAATATAAGATTAAGTAGATATTTTGGAAACATCCGTCAAAGCGATAGTCAAATCATCAAAGAGATGAAGAAAGATGCAGAGGATGCTGTTTCCAGAGCGATTGAAATAATTAGAAACAGGGTTGACCAATATGGCGTTTCCGAGCCGACAATTCAAAGACAGGGCGAAAGAAGAATAATTGTTGAACTTCCAGGTGTTGCTCGTGTCGAAGAAGCGAAACAATTATTACAAGGAACTGCCTTATTAGAATTTAAAATGTTAAAAAGTCCTCAATTTGCTATCTCCGTAATGAAAAAAATTGATGATGTATTAGCCGGCGATACATTATCTTTAAGTACGGCTGCTGTGGCAAAAAATAAAAAGTCGGAGAAAACCACAAAAACAGATACTACCCAAAATCAGCAATTAACTGCAGCAGAATTTGCTAAAAAACATCCGTTCTTTTCTATAGCAATCATCGACCCAAATAGTAAATCTGCTGATGCTTATGTTAAGGCAGATGAAAAGGATAGATTGAAATTATTGTTGAGCAGACCTGATGTTCAAAAAGTTATACCGCCAAATACACAGTTTTTATTCTCTGCCAAACCTATAGGAAAACAAAACGGACAGGAGATTTATGTGCTTTATTGTGTTGATAAAACTCCACAGCTTACGGGCGGAGTTATAACAAACGCTCAAGCAACTATAGATCCTCAAACCAATTCTCCGATTGTTACAATGGAAATGAATTCGGAAGGAGCAACTGAATGGGCGCGAATTACCGGCGCAAATATTGGGAAAAGAAGTGCAATTGTATTAGACGGAGTTGTTTATTCTGCTCCAGTTATTCAAGGGAAAATACCGGGTGGACGTTCAGAGATCAATGGTATGGCTAACCTTGAGGAAGCACAATTGTTGGCAATTGTACTTAAAGCCGGTGCTTTACCTGCTCCGGTAGATATTATTGAAGAACGTACAGTTGGACCTTCACTGGGACAAGATTCAATCAACGACGGTTTCAGATCCGTTTTGCTTGGATATATTCTAGTAGGGCTATTTATGATCTTTTATTATCGTCGAGCCGGTATGATCGCTGCTGTTTCTCTCATTCTCACAATTTTATATATTATGGGAGTACTTGCAGGCTTTGGTGCAACTTTAACTCTACCCGGTATTGCAGGCATCATTCTTACAATAGGTATGGCTGTTGATGCCAACGTGCTTATATATGAACGGATTAGAGAAGAATTAGCTACAGGGAAAACTATCAAAGCTTCGGTGGACAGTGGTTTCTCGAAAGCTAACTCTGCAATTATCGATTCCAATATAACTACTTTTATAACGGGAATTATTCTTTACCAGTTTGGGACAGGTCCTGTACAAGGTTTTGCTCTAACTTTAATGATAGGTATAGCTGCTAGTTTGTTTAGTGCATTAGTGATGGTTAAGGTAGTCTTCAATTATATGGTAATAAAGGGAATTAAAATAACTATTGGTTAATTAAAAATGCTTTAAGGAGCACATTAATACATGCGATTATTCGAAAATCTTACTATTAACTGGCTTGGAAAAAGAAAGTTCTTTTATATACTGTCTACATCTTTATTTGTTATCGGCTGGGTAAGTGTAGCAGTCCGGGGTTTCCATTTTGGAATTGATTTTAAAGGCGGTACGGAAATAGTCCTTGAATTTCAGAAACCTGTTAATATCAGTCAAATTAGAGGTTATGTCGCAAATATTGGTTTGGGTGCGGTGGAGTTAAAAACTTTTGGAAGTAAAACCGGTGTTTTAGTTAGGACCGAACTTCAGAAGATTCCTCCAAAAATTTATCCAAAGGTTGTCAAAAATATTAACAATGCTATCGAAAAAATATATCCCAGCCTTAATTATAGTATCGTTGACTCTTCAAAACTGAGTTCAGTAACTTATGCTTTGTCAAATCATGATACTACTAATGCCCTGATTAATAAACTTTATAAAGCAGGATTCCAAACAGGCAAAGTTTCGGAAGAACTTAGTAATAAGCAGATGATTGTCAGCGTATCAATAGCCGAATGGATTAAAGATAACTTAAAACAAAAATTGAAGGATAATCCTTTCAAGGTTGTAAAAGAGGACCATGTAGGGCCCAAAGTAGGTAAAGAATTAGAACGAGATGCCATTATTGCTGTTTTCTTATCACTATTAGCAATACTGATTTACTTGGCTTTTCGTTTTAAATTTATTTTTGCTTTTGGTGCTGTACTTGCTCTTTTCCATGATACTCTGATTACTTTAGGATTGTATGCTGTACTTTACGGAGTGATTCCCGGATTAAATCTTGAGATTAATCTGACGGTGGTTGCAGCGTTCTTAACTCTTATCGGTTATTCAATTAATGATACGGTTATTGTATTCGATAGAGTTCGTGAAATGATGAAAATTCACAAAACGATGCCACTTCTGGAAGTGATTAACTTAAGTGTTAATAAAACTATGAGCCGTACGTTATTAACCGGAGGTACTACATTGCTGACTGTTACGGTACTTCTAATTTTCGGTGGTGAAGTGTTGAGAGCTTTTGCGTTTACATTGTTTTTCGGTATTATAATCGGTACTTACTCATCAATATTTGTGGCAAGTGCAATTGTGCTTGAATATGCAAATAAAACGAAGAAAAAAGTTCAATTCTAATAATTATAATAAGGTGCATCTAAAAAGGTTATTTTAAAGTCCTTGAATTGTGAATATTAATAATAATTAATGCTTTTTCAAAAGAACCTCTTTCGGGGAAACTCATTACTTTCAATATTCATTTTCTCAATTGAGGGTGACCGAAAAGTAATTTTTACTACCATTGTTGTGGAACGAAGCGACGAAAAATCTTCTATTTTGCTTAGAAAGAAGATCCTTCACTTTCTGCCTGAGGCGGACAGGCAGTTTAGAAAAACAATTTATTGCTATAAAAGATTCAAAATAATTTTGTCAAAGTTTCTTCCGCATCTAAGAAGTCATAAAATAATCTTAAGGGGGTGGAATAGAATAACCTGTATATAATAGAAGAGTAAATAACTGTTATTTAGGAGTTGTAATTCGATAACTTATTTTATTCCATCCCCTTAAGGAAGAATACTCGGTAATATTTAACAGTTTTACTTTTCTAGAAATAAACCAATCGAAAACCTCATTAAGTCTTTCCAACAATTCCTTTTTGGTTTGAATATAGTGTGGAAGGGACGGTCTGGTTAGAAACAGTGATCCTTTTGCATTCAGGATTTGTGGATCAAAAGAACGGACAGGACCGCTTGCTTGTCCGAACAATACAATATAACCCCTCGGCATCAAACAATTCAAGCTTTTATCAAAAGTATCTTTACCTACCGAGTCATACACTACTTTTACACCTTTTCCATTTGTAATTCTTTTCACTTCCGATTCAAAATCATTTTTTGAATAAATAATTACTTCGTCGCATCCGGCTTTTTTAGCCAATTGTGCTTTTTCTAAAGTTGATGTAGTTCCAATAACAAATGCACCGGTGATCTTTGCAATTTGCGTTAATAATAAACCAACACCACCGGCTGCAGCGTGTATAAGACAAGAATCACCCTTTTTCAACGGATAGGTCGAGTGCGTTAGATAATGTGCCGTCAAACCTTGCAGCATTAAAGCGGCGGCATTTTTAGTAGAGATTTCATCCGGTAATTTAACCGCCTTAATAACCGGAATTTTTATAAACTCTGCATATGAACCCATTACACCTAAATATACAACTCTATCTTCTTGCTTAAAATCCTTAACTTTTGTTCCGATCTCCTCAACAATTCCGGCTCCTTCTTGACCCGGAATAAAAGGCAGCTTGGATTTATAAAGCCCGGTACGAAAATAAATATCTACGAAATTTAATCCTACGGCTTCCTGTTTTATAAGGATTTCATCTTCTTTTATTTTAGGAATTTCAGTTTCTTCATATTTTAATTTTGAACTATCTCCAAGCTCATGTATGACAATTGCTTTCATTTTATCTCCTTGAGGACTTTTGTTTTTAATAATCTTCTTCAAGCAGCCAGCCTTCGGCAACTTCGGAGCTCATTTCCGAAATAAAGCGAGAAGGTTTTGACAAAGTCTTTCCGGCCTCTCTATCGTATAAATTCATTGGATAGGTAACAAATAGATTTTGTTTTGCTCGAGTAGCTGCTACGTACATTAATCTTCGTTCTTCTTCCAACGCCTCTAAACTTTCAGCCGATCGACTTGAGGGAAAGAATCCTTCGACTACATGTATAATAAATACAGAATGCCATTCCAATCCTTTTGCGGAGTGAATGGTAGAGAGAGTAACAAATTCATCCTCTTTTTCATCAGCTTCTAAGTCGATTACACTATTAATTAAAGGTTCTATCGCCATGTCCGCAAGCAAAGTGTCTAACGAACGATAATTTTCAGAGATGTTAATAAATATATCAATATCTTTTTTACGTTTATTATAATCATCATATTTATCTTTAAACAACGGGAAATAATAATTCATTACAAGTTCAGCTTTATCTGCAGGCAAAGATTTTTCAGTGTGCAGTTTGTATAGAAGTTGAAATAATTTTGCGATGTTATCGTTATAGTTAAAGGTTCTAACGGATTGGGGATCTGATTTTATCGTTAATTTTGCAATTGCTAAATCGTCTAGAATTTTCTGAGCTGTCTTAGGCCCTACACCTTCATGTAGCAGTAATACTCTGAACCAGCTTACAATATCTTTGGGATTTGCGGCAATTCGTAGAAATGCCAAAACGTCTTTTATATGTGCTGTCTCAATAAATTTCATTCCGCCAAATTTTTGAAACGGAATGTCGGCTTTGTTTAATTCTATCTCAAGATCAAATGAGAAATATGATGAACGGAATAATACCGCAATGTCACTTAGCGGAACACCTTCTTCCCTTAAATCCAGTATTTTTTCAACGATAAACTTAGATTGTAAATTTTCATTAGTTGCTGCAATGATATTGGGAAGAGTTCCGCCTGTTTTTTTTGTATAAAGGTGTTTTGAATATTTTTCTTTTGAACCTTCAATAATATAGTTTGTGAAATCGAGGATAGGTTGAACGCTCCTGTAGTTTTCTTCAAGTTTAATTATTTTTACGTCTGGAAATAGTTTAGGAAAATTCATAATATTTTTAAAATTAGCGCCTCTGAATGAGTAAATCGATTGCGCATCGTCTCCCACAACCATTATATTATGATTAAGTTGAGCTAAGCCTTGAACGATTTCGGCTTGGAGTTGATTAGTATCTTGATATTCATCGACCATCACAAAATTGATAGTGGAAAGCAATGTTCTGGCACTAGGACTTAACTCCTCTAAGAATTTTTTTAGATATATTAAAAGGTCATCATAATCAAGAAGATTGTTTTTGTATTTGTAATTATTATATATTTTTTGGATTTCCAGAATTTTATCAATGTCATCCAAAAAATGGGGATAATTTGAAGATATGATATCTTCAATATTTTTACCTGTATTTATGTGTAAACTAAATACTTTTCCCAAAGTCCGTTTGTTCGGAAATCTTTTTTTCTTGTTAATAAGACCCAGATTCGACCGGATTAAGTTAATTACATCTTCACTATCGCTTTGATCCAAAATAGTAAAGGATGTATCAAGTTTTATTGCCTTGGAATACTTGCGTAATGTAAGATTAGCAAAAGAGTGAAAAGTTCCCCCGTTAATTTTTGAACATCTATTATCTAAAAGGAGTACTGCACGGCTCAGCATTTCGTTAGCAGCTTTACGGGTAAAAGTCAATAGTAAAATTGACTTCGGATCATAACCCATTTCAACAAGATGGGCAACTCGATAAACCAAAGTACGTGTTTTACCTGTCCCTGCTCCTGCTATTATTAAGTAAGCGCCTTCAATTGCGGAGGCTGCTTCATATTGAGCCTCATTTAATACCTGCTTATAATTAATAACGAAGTGGGATTCATCAAAGCATTTTTTTCCAAAATTTGTGTTAACATTAAGTCTTTTTAAAATATATTTCTTTTTTATCATCTACGCAAAGCTTTTGGCTTTCCTAAAATTTCCGATATTGCAATTAATTCTTTTTGTAAGTTTATATCCCTTAATTTACTTTTGATATCGATAGTTGATGTATCTACTGTATCCATTTGATGCTCAACAACCCTTTCAAAATTCTCTGTATCTTTTTCTATTTGGGAATCTATTTTTCTGATACTCTTACTTACCAAATCATCTGAGGACGAGTAAGAAATATCATTAGTGGCAGTATCGGCTTTTGCTTCATATTGTATCTGAATATTTGAATCTTTTATTTCGTTATCCTGATTCTCAATTGAACCTGTTTCATAACCGGACGGTGAAGTTTCACCTTTAAATAATATTTCAACTTCTTTAAATATCTCTTCATTCTCTTTATTTAATTTCGGTTCATATTTTGGATAATTAGATAAATCAGTTTCATTCTCTTTATTTGAATCCGATTCATATTTTGGATAATTAGATAAATTGGTTTCATTCTCATCGTTATTATGCATTGGAGGCAGAGATTTGGGACTCTTTTTCTTTTTAAAAAAAGGACTAAAAAAACTGAAAACAATAATAAGTATTATTAATATATCCAGAAAATCATTATTCATTGGTATTTTTTTCTTTCTTTTGTTCAGGCTTTGCAATAGCCTCGCGCATTTGAGTGTCAGCCATAATATTTTTCATATTATAATAATCCATAACTCCCAATTTACCAGTTCTAAAAGCTTCAGCCATGGCTTTGGGAATTTCAGCTTCAGCTTCTACCACTTTAGCGCGCTGTCTTGAAACTTCGGCTATCATTTCTTGCTCCACAGCAACAGCAGCGGCACGCCTTTCCTCAGCTTTTGCCCGTGCAATTTTCAAATCGGCTTCAGCTTGATCGGCTTGCAATTTTGCGCCTATATTTATTCCGACATCCACATCTGCAATATCAATCGATAATATCTCATAAGCAGTACCTGAATCCAACCCCTTTGAAAGAACACTTTTAGATATTTTATCAGGATTCTCCAAAACTTCTTTATGGCTATCACTTGATCCGATAGTGGAGACAATACCTTCGCCGACACGTGCAAGAATGGTAGTTTCTCCAGCTCCGCCGACCAGCCTTTCTATATTTGCTCTTACCGTAATACGGGCAATGGCTTTAAGTTGAATTCCGTCTTTTGCCATAGCAGTGACTAAAGGAGTTTCTATAACTTTAGGAAGGACCGACATTTTAACTGCATCCAGTACATCGCGCCCTGCCAAATCAATAGCAGCCGCTCGCTCGAAAGACAGACCGAGATTTGCCTTATCAGCCGATACCAGAGCTTGAATAACTTTTACAACATTTCCCCTCGCTAGATAATGAGCTTCCAATTTTGGTTGCTCAACTTTAAGCCCGGCTTTGGTGGCCGTGATCATACTTCTTACAATAACTACGGGTGGTACTTTTCTTAATCTCATTCCAACTAGGTCTTTGAAAATCTTTAGCTTAACTCCCGAAAAATATGCCGTTACAAAAAGACCCATTGGGATAAAATAAACTAAAATGATAAATAAAAAAACTATCGCAATAATTATCACTATCGATAAACCGGTGAGTGCTTCCATTAACTTCTCCAAATTAATTAAAATATGAATATTGAGTTATATACTTACGTACATTTTATCATTTCAAATATAAAAGGTTTTTGATTAATCATTCTGTTAATAATTTTATCAAAAATGCTTCCTTTATATAATGAACGGTTTAATTTGAAATAAAATCATCAAAATATTTTTCAATATATTCTTTGCTATGTGTGTTGATATTGTTCTCAGCCGTGATTTTACTTGTCAAGTTTCACAAGGTTGTTAAAAAAACCTGAATAATAACCTTGCTTGAAAGTTAATAATTTATTATTAAAATCCATAGGGTTTTGTCTAAATACCTCCGGTTTTAATTCATACCGTTTTTCAATAGTGTTAAAAGGTGTTTTTACAATGACCTAAAAGCCTTTCTTCACTTGAACCATTACAAGAAAAAATATTGAACAGGGCTGAACTTTATTATGAACAATGATATAATTGAAAATATAAACATATAAAATTGCCGGGAATCAAACTTTAATTCACTATTGAGGTTAAAAACTCTTTCGTGTAAACCTATTGGAATAGCCGGTATTATGCGAAAAGGATAATTTTTGTATTTAACCTGTTACTTTCCCGATTGACTGTTATTAAGGTATTTACTCATACCGAGCCAAAATCAAATTTTAATAAAATATCGTAAACCTTACTTGAAGCAACTACGTAATCAGTTTTTGTTTTCAGCTTCGATTTTAGCTTTTTGAATTTTTCTGCGTTTATTTGGATTGGGACGTGATTTTCCGTATGAACCTTTGAAGAGTTTTCCTCTCTTACTTTTTTTGTCACCTTTACCCATTTTAGCTCCTTATTAATTAACATTTAATTTAAAGACCTGTAAAAATAAGTATTACAAGGTTTCCGAACAATAATTAAAAATTTTAAAAAAAATGTTAACAAAATTAAACAAAATCTTAATTATTGTTAATCATCTTAGTGATCTAAAAAAAATACGATTATAATTAAAAACATTTTTCCGGTTAAATTTGTGGATATATTAACAGAATCGGAGATCCGCTTTACACTTATGAAATTAGACTCTGAATTATTATTAAAGAAATTATTTGTTTGAATTTTATCATTTTTTGCTTACTTTTGTACTATTAATTATGAAATTAAATATAGAAAATATTGCAAAAAAGAGAATTCATACAATCCATCATCACCGCATTTGTTTTGTAAAGTTAGTTTGTGCCGGATTGTTTTGAAGATTAGATAATACGATAATTAGACCCCGGCATTTGTCGGGGTTTTTAATTTTAAAGGAAATTGGTAGAAAATGAACGGTAATTTAAAATTAGCAATCCAAAAAAAAGGAAAACTTACGGAAAAATCGCTTGAATTATTGAAATTGTGTGGAGTTGATATTGAAAACTATTCTGAACGGTTATTCGTAACAGCAAGAAATTTTCCGATGGATATATTATTCTTACGAGACGATGATATCCCCGAATATGTAAAAGACGGTGTGGCGGATATCGGAATAGTTGGCGAAAATGTTGTCCTTGAAAAGCAAACAGATACTTTTACTCAAGAACACTTGGGCTTTGGACGATGTTCTTTGATGATGGCGTATCCGCAGGATAAAGAACTGAAAAAAATAAACGATATAAACGGTAAAACAATTGCAACAACTTATCCGGATATTCTTAGGAAATACCTCCAGGAAAATAATTTGAATGCAAAGATTATCGAACTAAGCGGTTCAGTGGAAATTGCTCCATCTCTGGGGGTTGCCGATATAATTTGCGATTTAGTATCAACCGGCAATACGTTGATGATGAATAAATTAAAAAAATCTTTTAAAGTTTTTGATTCTGAAGCCGTTTTAATATCCTCCTATCCACAATTAAAAGATGAACGAAAAAATGAATTGTTAAACGATCTTTTAAGAAGAATTCGATCGGTATTAAAAGCACGAAATTCGAAATATTTAATGATGAACATTCCTAAAAGATCTCTTGAAAAAATAATGGGTATTATTCCGTCGCTTAAGAGCCCGACCGTTCTTCATCTGGCAGAGGAAGATATGCTTGCCGTTCATGCTGTAATACCTTCTAATAAATTTTGGTTAATTATAGATGATCTCAAGGCTGCAGGTGCTTCCGGAATTATTTTATTACCAATCGAAAATATGATTGTATGAAAACGTATTTTCTAAATGATTTATCGGAAACCGAGATAAATAATTTAACTCGAAGAACTGCTATTGAGCTTGAAAAAATTACCTCCGTCGTAAAACCGATTCTTAAGGATATTAAAAAAAACGGTATTCATGCAGTTATAAAATATGCAAAGCAATTCGACGGCTTTGAAAGTGATCGACTTTTAGTTTCAAAACAGGAGTTTGATGAAGCAGAACAATTCCTTGTTCCGAAAATAAAAAATGCGATTTTAACGGCTGCGCAAAACATTAAAAATTTTCATTTAAAACAATTACCCGTTCCATATTCTATCGAAACAATGACGGGAGTAAACTGCAGCAGAGAATTCAGAGCGATTGAAAATGTAGGTTTATATATTCCCGGTGGAAGTGCTGTACTTCCCTCAACTATGTTAATGCTCGGAATCCCTGCAACGCTTGCCGGATGTAAAAGAATAGTAGTTTGTTCGCCTTCAAAAAACAGTAAAATTAATGCGCCGTTACTTTATACTGCTAAATTATGCGGTATAAATGAATTTTATAAAATAGGCGGAGCTCAAGCTATCGGTCTTTTGGCTTACGGAGGAAAGGATATTCCGAAAGTAAATAAAATATTCGGACCGGGTAATCAGTATATTACTGCTGCAAAACTATTGGTGAGTATTGAAGCTTCGGGTTGTTCGATAGATATGCCTGCGGGACCAAGCGAAGTTTTAGTGGTTGCAGATGGTTTTGCCAATCCTTCTTTTGTAGCTGCGGATCTACTTTCACAAGCCGAACATGGTGTTGATTCGCAGGTTGTTCTTATTACAAATTCCGCAGAGCATGCAAAAAAAATTATTGCACAAATAAATATCCAAATTGCAAAATTACCGAGAAGGGAAATTGCTTCCAAAGCTCTTGGAAATTCTTTTGCTTTAGTTGTCAATGATATTGAACAAGCTATAAATTTTAGTAATATGTATGCACCGGAACATTTAATATTAAATGTTGAAAATCCGGAAAAATTAATATCGAAAATAGTAAATGCCGGTTCGGTTTTTTTAGGTCAATATTCGCCTGTAAGCGTTGGAGATTATGCTTCGGGTACAAATCACTCATTACCTACTTACGGTTATGCAAAAGTATTTGGCGGTGTTACCGTTGAAATGTTTATGAAATCTTTAACATTTCAAAATCTGACAAAAGAAGGCTTGAGCAATATCTCGGAAACAGTGGAAACGCTTGCTGAAGTAGAATCACTTCTTGCGCATAAAAACGCCGTTGGAATTAGATTGAAATAAATAGAATTTGTGAGTTTAAATAATAATATGAAAATTAAAGACTTAGTAAGACAAAATATTTTATCTCTAAAGCCCTACACATCGGCACGGGATATTTACGAAAGCAGCGAGGGTATTTTACTCGATGCCAACGAAAACAGTTGGGGTTCGACATTCAATGAAATTGATTCTTTAAATTTAAACCGTTATCCCGATCCTCATCAAAATGACCTCAAAGATTTGGTCGGCAATTATTATTCAATAGCTGCCGAAAATCTTTTTTTTGGGGTGGGCTCCGATGAGATAATTGATCTGATAATAAGAATCTTCTGTGAGCCGAACGCTGATAAAGTTATAATACCCGGACCGACATACGGAATGTATAAAGTTGCATGCGACATAAACAATGTTGAAACAATTCAGGTTTTGCTCAACGATGATTTTCAAATAAATGTCGATGCAATAGAAAAAAAGTATAACAAGAATGTAAAAATCATTTTCCTTTGTTCACCTAACAATCCTACCGGAAATCTTCTAAATAAAAAAGATGTTTTAACTTTATGCAAAAGTTTCAACTCAATTATAATCGTTGACGAGGCATATATTGATTTTTCGATTGAGGGAACTCTTATTGATGAAATCAAAAATTATCCAAATCTAATAATCTTAAGGACTTTCTCGAAAGCTTGGGGCTTAGCGGGAATTAGATTGGGTTATTGTATTTCTAATCCCGATATCATTGAATTTCTATTTAAAGTTAAAGCGCCTTATAATATAAGTTCATTAACAAGATTTGCTCTCAAATCCGCACTGAAAAATTCCGGATTAAAAAATTCATTTGTTAAGTCTATTATTAAAGAAAGAAATAGATTATGGAATCAGCTTGAAAGTCTTACGGGAGTCATTCATGTATATAAATCCGATGCTAATTTTTTGTTAGTGAAGTTTGATGACCCAAATTATGTCCAAAAAAAATTGGCTGGGAAAGGCATAATTGTAAGAAACAGAAGTTCTCAATCGAAGCTTTCCGGCTGTCTTAGAATATCAATAGGTAATGAAGAAGAAAATGATATTTTATGGGATGAAATTAAACGTATTTTTTAGCTTTTTTAATAGTGGGGTTTTTTTAAAAAGGATAAATGATGAACAAAATTATTATTGATAAAAAATTTTTGGATTTATCACTCCCTATTTCAGGTGGATTAATTACCGGATTAAAAAACTTATCGAAAAAAGGCTTTGAATTATCGATTGAGAATTTTGGAAGTCTTAATAACGATACGCTTAAAAAATTATTTGAATTGGAAGGTATAAATATAATTGAAGATAGTTTAAAGAATTCTAATAAGACTTATTTTATTACGACACAAAATATCGAATCGGAATTAGCTTTTATCGTAAAAGAAAATACAAAAGTAGATAATTTTGAAAAAGCTGTTAGCCAATTACTGACATCACTTCGAACTGCTTCGGAGAATAGAAAAACAAAGGAAACCGATGTGAAAGTTGAAGTTTCTCTGGATGGAAGCGGTGAAGCAAATATTAATACCGGGATAGGTTTTTTCGATCATATGCTGGAACAACTGGCTAAGCATGCAAATATAAATCTTGTTGTTAACGTAAAGGGTGATCTAATTGTTGATGAACACCATACAGTTGAAGATGTGGCAATTACATTGGGTTCCGTAATAAATAATGCATTGGGAAATAAAACCGGTATTAAACGTTACGGTTACTTCCTTCCTATGGATGATGCAATTGCAAGATGTTCGATTGACTTGGGCGGTAGAATATATTTGAATTTTAAAGTCAAATTTAAAAGAGAAAAAGTGGGCGATTTTCCCACTGAGTTAACGGAAGAATTTTTTAAAGGGTTGGCTTCGGGATTAAAAGCTAATATCTTTATTAGAGCAAAAGCAAAAAATGATCATCATAAAATTGAAGCAATATTTAAAGCTTTCGCTAAATCATTAAATGAAGCTTGCAGATTAGATGAACGAAATCAGGGCGTTCTTCCATCTACAAAAGGAGTACTATGATTGCTTTAATAGATTACGGGGCAGGCAATGTTGCTTCCGTTGCTAATGCATTGGAAGTTTTAGGTCAAGAATATAAAATTACAAACAACGAGGTAGAAATATACTGCGCCGATAGAGTGATTTTTCCAGGTGTAGGCGAGGCTTCTTATGCTATCAAAAGAATACATGTTTTGAACCTTTTTACGGTATTTAAGGCGATTAAAAAACCTGTACTGGGAATTTGCCTGGGAATGCAGTTACTTGCAGATTTTTCAACAGAAGGTAATATATCATGTCTAGGTATTTTCCCCGGTGTTGCAGAAAGGTTTGACTCAACCAAAACAAAAGTTCCGCATATGGGATGGAACGACATTACCTTTACTACCGAAAGTAAATTGTTCAAAGGCATTAAAAATGGAGAACGGTTTTATTTCGCTAATTCATATTACATTCCACCGACAAAATTTACTACTTCTATTGCCGATAACAATATTATACTTTCGGCTTCTATGGAAAAGGAAAATTATTATGGGGTTCAGTTTCATCCGGAAAAATCGGGCGAAACAGGGCTTAAACTTTTACAAAATTTTATTGAATTATGATTGTTATTCCAGCTATAGATATATACGACAACAAAATTGTCCGTTTAACCAAAGGCGATTTTGATAGTGTTTCATATTATAAGAACACTCCTCTGCAACAAGCAAAAATATTTGAATCTTTCGGTTTCAACATTATTCATATTGTCGATTTGATTGGTTCAAAAACCGGTAAGTTGGCCGCAGCAAATACGGTTAAAAATATAAAAGCGGAAACTAACTTAAAAATCGAATTTGGCGGAGGTATCCGGGATATGAAAACTGCAACCGAAATTGTTAATACCGGTGTTGACTATCTTATTCTTGGTTCTGTATCGGTTAAAAATAAAGACGAGTTAAAATTAATAATAGAAAAACTGTCACCCGGAAAAATTATCATTGCAATAGATGCCGAAAATGAAAAACTTAGAATAAGTGGTTGGACTGAAGAAACAACAATTTCATTATATTCACATATTGAGTATTGTCTTTCGTTAGGTATCGATAAATTTTTATGTACCGATATTTTAAAAGACGGGATGCTTACAGGCGCTAATATCGAATTGTATAATAAAGTTCTAACTAAATATCCGAGTATTAAGCTTATTGCATCCGGTGGAGTAAAGGATATGAGTGATATCCACAAATTAAATGAAGTTGATATTTATGCGGTAGTGGTTGGAAAAGCTATTTATGAAAATAAAATTGAATTAAAGGAGCTAGCTCAATTTGCTTTGTAAAAGAATAATACCTTGCCTTGATGTCAAGGATGGGCGAGTTGTTAAGGGTACAAATTTTGTTAATTTGGTTGATGCGGGTTCTCCCGCAGAGCTTGCAAAAAGATATTCTGAAGAAGGGGCTGATGAATTAGTTTTTCTTGATATAACTGCATCTGCCGAGAGAAGAAAAACTCTGATTTCTCTTGTAGAGGATGTTGCAAAAGCTATCAGAATTCCGTTTACAGTTGGTGGGGGAATTTCCGAAATAAGTGACATAGAGGTTCTGGTAAAATCCGGTGCCGATAAAGTATCACTGAATTCTTCGATTGTAAAAAACCCCAATCTAATATCGGAAGCTT